>DATNPP010000170.1:0-2984 GCA_036703175.1 Oscillatoriaceae cyanobacterium | reverse complement strand
TGGAAAATGCAAGACTGTTAACGGCCATTTAACGGCTGCGGCAATCCGGTGGCGATCGCGACGACGAGATCGGCGAGGGGTGCGACGATGCACCGCCGTGCCGCATGGTCGGCCAGGGAGACGGCAGGAAAGGAAGCACGGCAATGGTAGGAAACAAGCCAGGCCCGGCCAAGGGCGATCCGCGCATGGTGGAGGCGGGACGGCGTGGCGGCAATGCCGTCAAGGCGGAGCGCGGCAGCGAGTTCTTCCGTCAGATCGGCCGCAAGGGCGGCACGGCCACCAAGGAGAAGCACGGCCCCGAGTTCTTCTCGCAGATCGGGCGCAAGGGCGGGGAGTCTGTGAAACGGGAACGTGGCGTCGATTTCTACTCGTCGATCGGCCGCAAGGGCGGCTCGAGCAAGGGCAAGAAGCGCTAGGCCCATTTTTGACCGGCGCGCGGTTCGAAAGAGCCGCGCGCCGCTTTCTTTTCGAAGAAGATTTTCTGCGGCCCGGGCGATGGCTCGGCGTCGGCGGCGGACTATGATCGGCGCGTCGCGTGATGTTCCACGCGACCGAAAGGAGCCTTATGAGCACCCCTCGCGAAGTCGCCGTCTTCGTGGGCAGCCTGCGCAAGGAGTCCTACTCGCGCAAGCTCGCCCTCGCGATGATGGGCCTGGCGCCGGCGTCGTTGCGCCCCGCGATCGTCGAGATCGCCCATCTGCCCATGTACAACCAAGATCTCGACACGGACAGCGCGCCGGCTTCGTGGGTTGCGCTGCGCCGACGGGTGAAAGAGGCGGACGCGGTGCTCTTCGTGACGCCCGAGTACAACCGCTCGGTGCCGGCCGTGCTGAAAAACGCGCTCGACGTGGCTTCGCGCCCCTACGGCGCCAGCGCCTGGAACGGCAAGCCCGGCGCGGTCGTGAGCAACTCGCCGGGGGCGATCGGCGGTTTCGGCGCCAATCATCACCTGCGCCAGTCGCTGGTCTTTCTGAACGTGCCCACGATGCAGCAGCCGGAGGCCTACGTCGGCCACGTCGACAAGCTCTTCGGCGCGCAAGGCGAAATCACGGTCGAGGCGACGCGGACCTTCCTGGCCCAGTTCATGCAGGCGTACGCCGACTGGATCGAGACGCTGCTCGCCGGGCGTGGGTGATCGCCTTCACCACGCGCGAGGCAGGCGATCGGGCATAATGTCCTGGTCTTTCCCTTTCGACGATGGAGAATCCGCCTTGGAACTCGATTTCATGTCCGACGCCTGGCTCAGCGCCTTCAAAGAGCGCCTCGCGGCCAGTGAGACCTTCAAGAAGGGCGCCAAGTCCTTCCGCGGCTCGATGGCCTTCGCGCTGCTGCCCGAGGCCGACAAGGGCGTCGAGCCGCGCGGCATGGTGCTCGATCTGGCCGACGGCGCGCTGCGCAAGGGCGAGATCATCCAGGGCCCCGGCCCCTACGAGGCGGACTACGTGATTCGCGGCACGGGCCCGAACTGGAAGAAGCTGCTTAGCAAGGAGATCTTCCCGGTGCCGGCCATCATGGGCGGCCAGTTGCAGCTGGTCAAAGGCAACGCGATGGGCCTCATGACCCAGATGGGCTCGCTGCAGTCGCTGCTCGACGAGGCCGGCGCCGTTCCGACCGCCTACCCGGCCTGATTCAGCGCGGCGGCGCGGCGAATTGATTGGCCCGCGCCGCCTGTCTTTCCAGAGGGCGCATCAGGCGCGAACCGACGAGCGGCGTCTCGCGGCCCTGCCGCGTCTCGGCGCTCGTGGCGGCCGGCAGCAACCGGTTCACCACGCCGAGCAAGTCCATCGTGGTGCTCGGGAAGAGGTCGTGCGCGAGCCCCAGCACTTTTGCTTGCCAGCTGAGCGTGACCTCGGCCTCGCCGCGCTTGAGGGCCGTGACGATGCGTTCCGCGGCCCGCTCGGCGTCCATGGTCGTGAGCGGGGTCGACGCGAGCACGCCGAACCAGGTGAACTCGTTTCGCGCGGGGCCCTTGAAGCGCGCATTCAATGCGGATCCGGTGCGCATCAGGCCCGGCAGCACCACGGTCACCGCGATCTTGGCCTTCGCGAGCTCGGTACGCAGCCCTTCGGCGAAGCCGCGCAATGCGAACTTCGCGCAGCTGTACGGCAGCAAGTGGGGGATCGCCACGCGACCGCCGATCGAGTCGATGAACACGAGTCGGCGGATTCGGCTGCGCACGAGGGCCGGCAGCACGGCCATCGTGACGTTGAATGGCCCCCAGAAGTTCACGGAGAGATCGTGCACGAAGTCGTCGACGTGCATGGTCTCGAACGGGCCGACTTCGAGCACGCCGGCGTTGTTGACGACGACGTCGAGGCCGCCGAAGCGGGCGATCGCCTCCACCGCCAACGCGTCGACCTGGGCGCGATCCGAGACGTCGCAGGTCACGGCGAGCACCTCCGCGCCCTCGGCTTCGAGGTGCCGCCGAGCGGACTCGAGCAGCTCGGCATGGCGCGCGCAAATGACGAGCCGGGCGCCTTCACGCGCAAGGGCCCCCGCGATCAAGTAGCCCAGCCCGTGCGAGGCGCCAGTCACCAGGCACACCGCCCCCTTGAGGCTCACCTCCTGGCGACCGCGCCATGCGCGCCAGGCCAGCGCGGCCCCGCCGAGCGTCAACAACGTCCATCCTGCGCGTCGCATGGCCCCTCCCGCTCTGCACATCTGTTTCCAGTCAAGGCGACGGAAGCCGGCGTTGCAAGCAGGAGCCGAGGCATCGGCCGAAAAAAGCCCATGGCGAGGAAAATCCCTAAATAAAACCTTAACTTAAATCACCCTTTACCATTAACAGGCGGTTAACGGCGCATAAAGCATTTGTCACGGCCTGTCATTTCAGGAGTTTCGCCGATGCCTGCACCGCTCACCAGTTACCCGCGCCCCTGGACGACGAGCCTGCCGTTGCCGCAAGGCGGCGGCCCGGCGCCCCAGCCGACGAGCGCGCAGCCGTCCGTGAACGTGCAGGCGATCGGGCAGACCGTGAGCCAGGA
>DATNPP010000161.1:0-14209 GCA_036703175.1 Oscillatoriaceae cyanobacterium | reverse complement strand
TCGCGAGCGTGCCGGAGATGGTGGCGAAGGCGCTCGGAAGCGGCGAGCCCAGAATGCTGCTCGGGTGCAGCGTGACGTTGCCCGAGGGCACCTCGATCGTCGAGGGCACGTCTCCCGGTAGAAACAGGGACCACTGCCCGTTCAGCCCCAGCGGCAGGGCGATCGCCTCCGAATCGGACACGGGAATGGTCTCTCCGTTCGGGCCGCGCAGATAAGCCGTGGGAGGCGTTTGCAGCCCGCCCCCCGAGCCGCCGGAACCGCCGCCTGAACCGCCGCGCGAGGCGATCGGCACGCCTTGTGACGGGGACTGCGGCGCGCCGGAACTCCCGGTGGGGGTCGACGCGCCGGTTCGCGTGGACACGAGGCCGTCCGCCGGGGCTGGGGCCGGAGGCAGCACCAGCTTCACTTGCGCCAGGCTCGACAAACCCGCAGGCTCGGGCCCCTGGCAGGCCGTGCAGAGCATCAGCGCCAGGAGCCATCGAGAGGGTTGCGGGGAAGGCATGGCTTATTGCAGGATTTGGGCACGGACGACGTAGCCGTTGCTCGTCGTCAGGTAGACACTGCCACGCGTGTAGTCATAGATCGCCTGCTGCCCGACGCTGCCCGTGCCGGGCGCGGCGTCCCAGTAGTAGCCGAGCTTGTCCGTCGTGTCGGTGAGGGGATCGGTGAACGCGTTGACGTACATCTGGGCGGTGGAAGGGTTGACGTCCACCGTCACGATGTGGGTGCCGTCGGAGATCACGTTGCCCGTCGGGAAGTCGAACGTCTTGCTGCCCACCGGACCGGACGTCGTCCCGTTGCTGCGTCCGCCCTCGGTCATGTCGTAGAGGGTCTTGGTGGTGGACTGGAAGTTGTTCACGCTGGAGTAGTCGAGCTGGAACAGGGCGTTGCACGACGACACCCACACGCGGTCCGAGGTTTGATCCACCTGGGGTTGCGTGCTGATGCCGTTGGTGGCCGGGAACTTGGCGCCGGTGTCCAGCACCACCTGCAGCGTGGGATCCTGGCCGCCGTTGGTCGCCGACAGGTTCGAGTACCAGTGCGCGGCGCTCTGCAAGGCCTCGCCCTGGCTCTGCACGGCGTACGCGTAGCGTGCGTTGGTGCCGTCGCTCGTGTTCAGCTGGTCGGCGACGTCGGGCAGGCCGAAGCTGTACTGGGTGCCGGAGGTGACCGTGAGGTTGTTGGTGGTCGACACCGGCCCCGTGACCGACGGGCGGTTGTTGTAATCGACGTTCGGCGTCCCCACGTAGCCCGCCCAGAGCGTCGTGCTGCCGCCGCCCTGGTAGGCGCTGGCCTGGAAGAAGTCCAGGTCTTCGGGGGTGATCGGCGTCGAGTTGGCCGTCAACAGCAGGTTCGTGCCGACGACGGGATAGTTCGTGAAGGCGTTCTTGGCCCACTTGAAGAGCGTGTAGCCGTAGCTGTCGTTGCCGTCACCGGGCGTGCCGTAGTAGGTGGAGGCGAAGATGTCCTCGAGGTTGCCCAAAGGCGAGATTTTGAGAATGCCCTTGTCGGTGCAGACCCAGCCGAATCCGTTCGAGTCGAAGGACATCTCGTAGGCGTTGCCGAATCCGCTCATGTTGAACGTCTGAATGACGTTGCCGGTCGTCTTGTCGATCTCCTCCAAGCCGTTGCCCGGGCTCACGTCCGAAACCCACAAGTGGCCCGAGGGATCGAACGCCACGCACCAGGGACCCGTGGCGACCGTCCACTGGGCGAGCTTCGCGCCCGTGGTGCTCGAGATCTCGGTGACGGTCTTGCTGCCGTTGTCGGCCGTCCAGAGGTTGCCCGTGGTGGGATCGATCGCGATGTAGGCGGGCCGGCTGCCGACCGCGTAGGGGCCGGAGGTCACGCCGGTGGGCGAGATCTTGGTGACCTTGCCCGTGCTGTAGTCCGTGACCCAGGCGTTGTTCGAGCTGTCGGTGATGACCGAGAACGCGGTGCTGAAACCCGTGATCGTGCGAATGGTCGTGCCGCTCGAGTTCAGCTCGTAGACCTTCGAGCCCTGCGTCGTCACCCAGCAGTTGCCGGCCGAGTCCGTCTGAGGCCACAGCGCGCCGATGTTCGCAGAAGTCGCCAGGATGGTGCCGGTCGGCGAGTACTTGACCACCTTGCCGGACTGCATCGAGACCCAGCAATTGCCGGAGGTGTCCACGCACAGCTCGTTGGGGTAGCCGTTGCCGCCTGTGGAGTAGGTGCCCTGCTGCGTGCCGGAGAGATCCAGCGGAAAGACCGTGTTGTTGTTGCTGTTGCCGGACCAGATTTCGGGCGTCGTCGGGCCCGGGGCATACTTGTCGAACTTGATCGTGTAACCCGTGATGCCGGTGTTGTAGACCGGGTTGCTGCTCGCGCCGCCCCAGCGGCTGGGGCTGGGGTTCTGGGCGGCGCACGAGATCCAGTCCGACGCCGTGTAGGTCTTCGGCGTCGTGATCGGCGTGAAGCTCGCGAGCGTGTTGGCCACCGCGACGGGAATCGTATCCAGCACGAGCGAGGCCGAGGGCGTGACGACGCCGGTCGACAGGTTGATCCAGTTCAGGCGATCGCCGCACGGCACGAACAAATCGCGGGCCGTGAGCGAGGAGAGGTTGAAGTCGAGTGCCGGCGCGGCGCTGATCGCGTGCGCCAGGCCTTGCGCGCTGGTGTTGGCGAGCAGGTTGTAGGAGGTCACGCTGGAGGTGCCGGTGTTCACCGCGAACATGGTGCCGGCTGTGTCGCCGAAGTAGGCGATGCCGTCCCAGATCACGGGCGTGTCCGAGACGGTGATCGCGCCGCCGTAGCTGAGTCCGGTCCAGGTGGTGAGCGTGGTGGTGACGCTATGCGGGCTCTGAGCGACCGTGTGAACCTTGTTGATCGCCCCGTTGCCCGCCACCACGTACACGTCTTCGCCGGCGTTGGGGTTGGTGTTCTGCGAATAGTCGATGAACGGCACCGCGCCTGCGAAGCCCGTGCCGGAGAGCGTCACCGTGGCGATCGTGGCGAGGTTGCTGGTGTCGAGAATCAGCAACTTGCCGGTGGTCGTGACCAGGTAAAGGCGGTTGTTGTCCGAGGAAACGACCACGGCGGACTTCGAGAAGGCGCCGAGCCCGCTGCGGCTGTTCACGGAGGTCATCGTGCCGGGATTCAGCACCTGGAGGGTGCCGGAGTCCGTGATGACGTAGAGCAGATCGCCGGTATTCGGCGTCGGCCCGGGATAGTAATTGACGTTCGAGTAGGTGTAGCAAGGCGCGCTCGTCGAGACGACGCCGAGGTTGAACTTCTTGCTTTGAGAGCCGGGCAGCGAAGTCGCCTGCGTGCGATAGCCGTGGGCCTTGCGCGCCTCCTGAACGGCCGGCATGTTGAAGGTGGCGTCCTCGAAGTTGACGTTGGGTTTCGTGGCGAGGTTGTGAATGACGCTCGCCGTGTCGATCGTGAGGCTCGGCACGGTGGCCTGCGTCGTGATCGGCGCGTGCGCCTGGCAGGCGCTCACCAGCGAGCAGGCCATCAGGCCGGTCAGCCAGGTGCGATGCCGCAATTTAAGGTTCGCTTCCATGCAACTTAGCCTCTCCACCGCTCCGAAGTAACGCTTGCCCTCTTTATACCCGCGGCGAGTGCCCGTAAAAGCACCCGATCAATGGCTTTGCACGTCCGAGCGATATGCGTAAGTGATGGATTCTTCGAAACCCAATGCCTCGGCTTATGCGGGCCTGTGCCTACTGCAGCACGCTGGCGCGCACGACGTAGCCGGTGCTGGTGGTGAGGTACACGTCGCCGCCGACGTAGTTCCAGATGATATACGGGCCAATCGTCCCGACGCCCGCCGGACCGCTCGCGTAGTAGCGGAGCTTGTCGGTGGCGCCGGTGAGCGGATTGCCATAGTCGTTGAGGGCGGGCCCGGAATCCAGGCAGACGATGTGCTGGCCGTCGGTCACCACGTTGCCGGTCGAGAACAAATAGGTCTTGTTGGCGCCGTTGCCTGTGGTCGGGCCACTGTTGCGGCCCGTCTGCGTCAAGTTGTAGAGCGTCTTGGCCGGCGATTGAAAGTGGTTGGCACTGGAATAATCGAGCTGAAAGAGCGCGTTGCAGGATTCGACCCAGACGCGGTGGTTGAGCTGGTCGACTTCCGGCTCCGAGCTGATGCCGTTGCCGTTCGGGAACTTGGCGCCGGTGTCCAGGGTGACTTGCAGCGTGGGATCTTGGGCTGATTTGGTGGCCGAGAGGTTCGAGTACCAGTGCGCGGCGCTCTGCAGGGCCTCGCCCTGGCTCTGCTCGGCGAAGGCCCAGCGTGCGTTGCCGGCGTCGCTCGTGTTCAGCTGGTCGCCGATCGCGGGCACGCTGAAGCCGTACTGCGTGCCGGACGTGACGCTGAGGTTGGTGCTGCTCGACACCGGCCCGGTGACGGCCGGCCGGTTGTTGTAGTCCACGTTGGGCGTGCCGGCATAGCCGGCCCATAGCGTGTTGCCGCCGCCGCCCTGGTAGGCGCTGGCCTCGAAGAAGTTCAGGTTCTCGGGAGCGATCGGCGTCGAGTTGGCCGTCAACAACAGCTTCGTGCCCAGCACGGGGTAGTTGGAGAAGCTGTTTTGCGGAATCGAGAACTCGGAGTAGCCGTAGCTGTCGTTGCCGTCGCCGGGTGTGCCGTAGTAGGTGGAGGCGAAGACGTCCTCGAGGTTGCCCAAAGGCGAGATTTTGAGAATGCCGTTGTCGGTCGCGACCCAGCCGAAGCCGTTCGAGTCGAAGGTCATCTCGTAGGCGTTGCCGAACGAGGACATATTGAACGTCTGAATGACGTTGCCGGTCGCCTTGTCGATCTCTTCCACGCCGTTGCCCGGGCTCACGTCCGAAACCCAGAGATGGCCCGAGGGATCGAAGGCCACGCACCAGGGCCCCTTGGCGACGCTCCACTGGGCCAGCTTCGCGCCCGTGGTGCCCGAAAGCTCCGTCACGGTGTTGCCGCCGTTGTCGGCGGTCCAAAGGTTGCCCGTGGTCGGGTCGATCGCGATGTATGCCGGACGGCTGCCGACGGCGTAGGGCGTGGAGGTCGCGCCCGCGGCGCTGATCTTCATGACGTCGTTGTTGCTGTAGTCCGTGACCCAGGCGTCGTTCGCGCTGTCCGTGATGACCGAGAACGCGGTCTTGAAATCATTGATCGAAAAGGCCGTCGTGCCGTTCGAGTTCAGCTTGTAGACCGTTTTGCCCTGATTCGTCACCCAGCAACTCCCGGCCGAGTCGGATTGGGGCCACAACGCCCCGATGTTGCTGGAGGTGGCGAGCACCGAGCCCGTGGGCGAGTATTTGACGACGGTGCCCTTCTGCGTGGAGACCCAACAATTGCCGTTCTTGTCCATGCACAGCTCGTTGGGGTAGCCATAGGTATTCGTGGAGTAGCTGCCCAGCTGGGTGCCGGAGAGGTCCATCGGAAAGATCGTATTGTTGTTGCTGTTGCCGGCCCACACCTGCGAGGCGAAAGGATCGAACTTGATCGTGTAGCCCGTGATGCCGGTGTTGTAGACCGGATTGCTGGACGGGCCGCCCCAGCGGCTGGGGCTGGGGTTCTTGGCCGCGATCGAGATCCAATCCGTCGCGGTGTAGCTCTGATTCGCGGTCGTGGCGCCGACGCTCGCGAGCGTGCCGGCGTAAGGGGACCCCGGATTCTTGTCGAGCACCAGTGCCGACGAGGGCGTCACGGTGCCGGTCGTGGGGTCGATCCAGTCGAGGCGATCGCCGCAGGGCACGAAAACGGCCTGAACTTGAGCGGTGGCCGGGTCCAAATCGAGGGCGGGCGGCGCCGTGATCGCGTGGGCGGCGCCTTCGGCGCTGGTGAAACTCGCGAGGTTGTAGCTGGTGACGCTGGCGCTGCTGATGTTCACGGCGAAGAAGTTCCCGGCCGTGTCGCCGAAGTAGGCGATGCCATTCCAGACGATCGGGATGTCCGAGACGGTGATGGCGCCGCCGTAATTGAGCGCGCCGCCGGCGCTCCAGCTCGTGAAGGTGGTCGTGACCGACGCCCCGGCGGGAACGACTTGAACTCGGTTGATCGTGCCGTCGTTGGCGACCACGTACATGTCTTCGTGGGCCAAGGGCCGGGCGATCGCCGCGTAGTCGCAGTAGGGAGTCGCGCCGGTGAATCCTGACCCGGACAACGTCACCGTCGCGAGCGTGGCGAGCGTGCTGGCGGCGAGAATCAACAGCTTGCCGGTGGTGGTGACGAGGTAAATGCGCTGGTTGTCCGCCGAAACGAACACGACCGAGTGCGAGAAGCTGCCCAGGCCGCTTCGGCTGCTCACCACCGAGAGGTTCGTCGCGTTCAGCGCGTAAAGCGTGCCGCCGTCGGAAACGACGTACAGCAGATCGTCGGCGTTCGGCGAAGGGCCGCCGATTCCCTGCAAACTGGCGTCTACGTAACAGGGGGCGCTCGTGGAGACGTTGCCGCCCGGCAGCGTGACGAAGGCCGGGATGCTCGCGGCAGCGGCGCTGGTGTGGTACGCGGCCCTTCGGGCCGCCTGCACCTCGGGCAAATTGAAGGCGCCGTCCTGCCAATTGACGTTGTGCTTGGTACTCAAGGTCTGGATCACGCTCGCCATGTCGATCGTGATGCTGGGAGCCTTGCCCTGAGCGCTCGTCGGCACGGGCCTCGCCTGGCATGCCGCAAGCAACGAACAAGCCATCAGGCTGCTGAGCCAAGCGTTGCGCCGGAAACGAATGCGTGCATCCATGCCGCTTTCCTCCCACCACTTCTGCTTGCTCCTTCATACCCGCAACGCTTGGCGACGAAGCGAGGGTCGGCTCGGGCGCGCTGGCGGGGCGACCGCGGAAGGTGCTAGAATGGGCTGTTTGGCCATTTGAGGATGACATGCTCCGCCTGACCGGAATCTCCAAGAGCTACCCGACCAAGACCGTGCTCGACGGCGTGGACTGGCACGTCGCGCCCGGCCAGCGCTGGGGGCTGGTCGGCCCGAACGGCGCGGGCAAGAGCACGCTGCTCAAGATCGTGCTCGGCCGATTGGATGCCGACGCGGGACGCGCCGAGCTGCGGCCGCGCCTCGAGATCGGCTATCTGGCTCAGGAATTGCCGGGCGATGCGGGGCGCTCGCTTCAAGAGGAGATGTGGACCGCCTTTCCCCGGCTGATTCTGCTGCGCGATCGCCTCAGCGCGCTCGAATCCGAGATGCACGCGGCCTCGGGCGAGCGCCTGGACGCCCTCGTCCACGAGCACGCCGAGGCGACGCATGAGTGGGAGCACCTGGACGGCTATGCGGCGGACGCGCGCATCGGACGCGTGTTGCACGGTTTGGGCTTTGAGGAGCGTGATCGCCCCCGCAAGGTGAGCGAGTTCTCGGGCGGCTGGCAGATGCGCGTGGCGCTCGCCAAGCTGCTGCTGGAGCAGCCGGATCTGTTGCTGCTGGACGAGCCCACGAACCACCTGGATCTCGAGGCGATTGCCTGGCTCGAAGGCTATCTGGCGGACTACCCGGGCGCGCTGGTGCTCATCTCGCACGATCGCCACTTTCTCGACGCGGTGGTGGACCACATCGCCGAGCTGGACGGCGGCCGCCTGACGCCCTACACCGGCAACTACGCGCGCTACTTGGTGCAGCGCGCCGATCGCCGCGAGCAGCAACAGGCCGCCTTCGAGCGCCAGCAAGCCGAAATCGCGCGCCTCGAGACCTGGATCGAGCGATTCGGCGCCAAGGCGACCAAGGCCTCGCAGGCCAAGAGCAAGGAGAAGGTCCTGGAGCGCATGACGCGCCTGGATGCGCCCACCGAGGAGGCCGAATCGATTCGCTTCCGCTTCGCCAAGGCCCCCAGCGCGAGCCGCATCGTGCTGACGCTGACGGACGTGTCCAAGGACTACGGCAAGGGCCCGCTCTTCCGCATTCCGCGCCTCGAGCTGGAGCGCGGCATGCGCCTCGCCCTTGTGGGCCCCAACGGGGCGGGCAAGTCCACGTTGCTGCGCGTGCTGGCCGGTGTCGAGCCCCCGACGACGGGCGAGGTGGCGTACGGCATGCGCGTGCTGCCGGGTTACTTCTCGCAACACCAGGCGGAGAGCCTGGATGAGACCAACACCGTGCTCGACGAGGCCTATTCGGTCGACGACACGGTTCCGCTCACGCGCATTCGCACGCTGCTGGGATGCTTTTTGTTTCAAGGCGAAGACGTCTTCAAGCCGGTCGCCAAGCTTTCGGGCGGCGAGCGCAGCCGGCTCGCGCTCGCCAAGCTGCTGTTGAAGCCCGCGAATCTGCTGATGCTCGACGAACCGACCAACCACCTCGATCTCGGCGCCAAAGAGGAACTGGCCGAAGCGCTCGAGGCCTTCGACGGCACGGCGGTTCTCATTTCGCACGATCGCCACTTCCTCGACCGCTGCGCGACGCACGTGCTGCACATCGAGTCAGGGGCCATTCGGCTCTATGCCGGCAATTACTCCTACTATCTCGACAAGCGTGAGGAAGAGCGCCAATCGGCGATCGCCGAGCGCGTGGAGCGCGAAGCGAAGCAATCGCCTCAGGTCCGCGAGAAGGCCAAGCCCGCCAAACTGAGCTACAAGCAGGAGAAGGCGATCGCCGAGGCCGAGGAACGCGTGATCACCCTCGAGGGCCGCAAAGCCGAGCTCGAAGCCCAGCTCGCGGACCCCGCCACCTACCAGGACGCGGCCCTGTCGCAGCGCCTACAAGGTGACTACGAGGCGGTCAAGGCCGAACTTGAAGACGCCAATCTGGCCTGGCTCGAGCTCGTCGAACAAGTCTAATCTCGGCTGACGAGCGGCAGTAGCATTGCCCTCTCCTTCGGAGGGAGGGAGCGTTGGTGAGGGTCGCCGTTCAGGCGGGACAATCGGGAGCGGGGGCGACCCCAGGCCAGCCGAAAATCCCGACCCGGTACCCCTTCCGCATCGCCTCGATCCGCTCCAATTCCCACGCGCTCACCTCACCCGGCTCCCAGGCCGCCCCGAGCACCTCGGCAAACCCCCGCCGAAACGCGTCCTTGATCGCGTCGAGCGCCGGCATCGCCTCAAGCCGAGAAGCCAGATCGCCGATCGCAGGACCGGAACCGAAAATCGCCTCGCCCAACGCCGCCGGGTACCTCAAATACAACGACCCATGCTGCAGAACGGCCCCCGCGCGCCGGGTTTGCGCACTGCCCACGAGCTTCGCGCCCGCCGCGCACAAATCGGCCTGCGTCGCGACCGCAAAACAATCCACCGGCCGCGAGCGGCTCGCAGTCCCAGCCGCCAGCGTGCTCTCCAGCCCGAGCCAGGCCAGACTCTGCGCAATCGCTCCCGCCAGCACCCGGTACGAGGCCGCCACACTCTCGGGCAAGCCGCTGCCGACGAACGCGTAGGTAAAATCCCCGGCGTGCAGCACCGCCCGCCCGCCGGTCGGGCGTCGCACGATCGCGACGCCGTGCGCCCGGCAAGCCGCGAGGTTCACGCCCTCCAGCTTCTGCGCATAGCCCAGCGACAACGTCGGCCGCTTCCAGGCCGTGAAGCGCAGCGTCGAAGGCGATATTCCCAGCCGATGCCCCTCCAGCAGGGCCTCGTCGAGCGCCATGTTCCAGTCGCCGTCCGCCGTGCCGGTATCCAGCAGGCGAAAACGGGTCATGCCCGAAGGGCGGCGAGAATCCGCTCGACGATCTCGTCGGTGGTGCCGGTGCTCGTGTCGATCACGGTCGCATGCTCGCCCATCTGGCGGATCATGCCGGCGCGATAGTCCGCGAGCCGCTTGCCGAATTGTTGGTCCTGCGGGCGCAGCTTGTCGCGCAGCTCGAGCTCCTCGATACTGGGCATCAGCGTCACGACGGCGATGCGCAGACCGTCCAGCTCCTGCTGGTAGCCGCGCAGGTCGGCGACCGTCTCGATCTGGTCGTCGAGCACCACGCGCAGACCGCGCTCGATGAAGGCCTTGGCCGTCTCGACCGCCTTGGGACGCGCCTCCGTCGTTTGCCCGCTCCAGAGTTCGAGCGTCGACGCCGTGTCGTTCGCCTGCGGCCGCACGACCTGGCCGACCAGCGAGGTGAAGTTCTTGTCGCGCATCGGCTCGAACTGCACGGAGGCCCCATGGGGCAACAGCTCCGTGAGCCGGCGGGCCACCGAGGACTTGCCGGCACCGACGGGGCCGGCGAGCAACAGCACGTCCCATTCGCCCAATTCGACACCCTCGAGCGCCGGAGCGGCGGCGCGCGGCGCCGACGCCAGCGCGGGCACCGAGGCGGACAGCTCGACCGGCTCGGCGGGCTCGTTCACCGGGGCCGGCGCGCTCGTCGCGACGTCCGTAGGGGATTCCGAGGACGTCGCGGGCTCGGCAGCGGGCGATTCGTCGACGGGCATCGCGGCGAGAGGCGCCTCGACGTCCGCTGCTGCGGCCTCGACCGGCGGAAGCGCTTCAGGCGGGGCTTCGACGACGGTCGCGATCGCCGAGGCGTCCACGGCGCTCACGATCGGCGGCATGATGGGCAGCTTCGGCGTCTCGGCCTCGAGCGTCGCGACGGCGACCGCGGCAGGCGCGAGCGCCTCGCCGCTCTCCACCACGAAGCGGGCGTGCTTGCGCCAATTGCCGTTGCGACGCTTCCAGCTCGTGGCGGCCTGCAACACCACCTGGCGCACGGGCGGCAGCGGCGGCGGCAGCTTCGGCCCCTTGAGCACCGGCCGGGGAGACGACGTCGGCGCGGGCGAAGGCGGCGGAGCACTGCCCTCGAATGGGCTGCTCACGCGCGTGGACGGCACCCACGAAAGATCCGGCGCGCCGGAGTACAGGGGGCGTTGAGGAGTCGATTTGCTGCCTTGCACGTGATGATTATAGCGCGCTTTCCAGGGCGCTGCGCAAGTCGCTGCCCAATTCCGTGTGCGCGTAGATGGTCGTGGTGTCGATGCGCCGGTGCCCGAGGAGCTTCTGAATCTTGTCGATGGACACTTTGCGGTTGATGAGGCGCGTCGCGAAGGTGTGGCGCAGCTTGTGGCAGCTGAACTTGCGATTGCCGAGCCCGGCGCGCGCAATCACGCCCTTGACGATCTTGTAGACGCTGTCGTAGCTCAAGCGCCGGTTGTGGTTGTGCAGCGACACGAACAGCGGCCCCTTGCCGATTGGATGCACCGCGATCCAGGCCCTCAGCGCCTGCTCGAGCGCCTCGCTGATCGGCAGCATACGCTCGCGGCGGCCCTTGCCGAAGACGCGCAGCTCGCGATCGTCGAGGAACAGGTCCTCGATGTCCAGGCCGACGAGCTCGCCGGCGCGCATGCCCGTGAAGTAGAGGCTCTTCACGATCGCCTGTTCGCGCAGATCGGCCGGCGTCTCGCCGCGCAGGCAGTCGAGCAACGACTGCACCTGGCTCGCATTCAGGTAGATGGGCAGGCGATCCTCGACCTTGGGCGGCTCGAAGTTGCCCGTGGGATCGACCGTGATGTGCCGCTGGCGAATGCAGTGGTTGAAGAAGCCCCGCAAGCTGGCCTGCTTGCGGCGCACGGTGGTGCCCTTGAGGCCCTTGCGCGAGAGGCCCGCGATGTAGGTCTCGAGCTCCTGATGCGAGGCCTGTATCAGCGGCTTGCCGAGCGCGAGCTCGGCCTGGCGCAGATCCAGCCCGTAGCATCGCAGCGTGTGGGTCGAGAAGTTCTTGGTTTGGAGGCGTTCGAGGTAGTCGTTGATCAAATCAGGCATCGTTGTTTCCAGATAACGCCCTACGAGTTTGCCCCAATTCGAGGGGGCAGTCAAGCGATCGGCGTCACAAGTCGCGCGATCGCCTTGCTGCTTATATTCCCAACATAATGCATTTGCGCCGGACCCGGTGAAAACTTTACGGAGCGACCTTTCCCATGAGGAAGGCCAGAATGCTGTCCGTGTGGATGGTCTGCTCGCTGTGCGTGAGCCCCGGATAAAGGTGCTCGGTATACGGGATTCCCAGCGAGGTGAGCGCCTGGGCCATTCGAATGGTGTGCGTGTCCGGCACGTTCGTGTCCGCCTCGCCGTGCTCGAGGTAGACCGGAATGCCCTTGAGCTTGGCTGCGAAGTCGACCGGCGAGTGCGCGGTGGCCTCCGCGGGCGTGAGTTGGCCGCCGTACGCCTGGGCGATCGAGCCCGCGTAGCGCCCGCCGCCGGCCGCGCGCTGGGTCATCGCCTGCAGGTCCGTGAAGCCCTGCGTGCTCACGACGGCCGCGACCCGGTAGGGCAGGCCGAGCGTGTTCTCGGCGGCCAACAATGCCGTGCCGCCGCCCATCGAGAAGCCCACCAGGTAGATGCGCTTCGGGTCCGCCTGATGGTGGGCGACGAGCTCGGCGATGAGCGCGCCCAGGTCTTCGAGCGCCTGATCGTTGGCCCAGTGCGCCGTGCCGCCGAGCAAGCCGCAGGCCGAAATCCAGCCTTGCGCGCTCGCCGCGCGCGCCAGCTCCGTGCGATCGGTGAGCTGCGTCTGGTCCATGCCGTAGCCATGCACGAAGATGAGCGCCGGGTAGGTTTGCCCCGGCGTCAGCTCGCGGGTCGGATAGACGATGCGCGTCGGATCGCCGTTGACCTTGGTATCCAGCACGTGCAGGTCGGCCGTGTCGTAGGGCGCCAGCGCCGGCGTCGGCGCGGGCACCGGCGCCTCGGGTGCCGCGCTCGGCGACAAATCCGGCGACTTTTGCATGCTGGGGGCCACCGGGCCCGGACGCCCGCAGCCCGCGAGCAACGTGGCGACCACGGATCCCACCCAGAAGATACGCTTCATGCTTCCTCCCACCGCAATGAGCCTTGCCCGCTTCCTACCTCGAGGAGGAAGTGCCCGTCAGGGCGATGGAGGGGTTCGGACGCGAGAGTCTTGCGGTGGTCAACCCCTCCACCGGCTCTGCGAGCCACCTCCTCCGCGAGGGAGGAGGAAGGCGGCGCGCTCCTCATGTGAGCGCCAAGCTTGTTTCGCTTTCAACCTAGCATGCCGCTGCCGCGCACTGGATGGTGCTTTTGCACGAGAAAGCTCGACGCCGCTCGGGCGCGTTATGGTTACGGTGTTAGAAAAATTAACAACGCTTGCTTAGTGCGATCGCCCGTGGATCAACGGTGACAAGCCGCACAGAAGAAACCCTCGGCCCGTTGTTATTGTCTTAACCAAGTGCTATATTGACGGGGTCGCATCCCCGAAATGAAGGTTTGGACAGCAAATTTGGAGAGCACTTCTCTGGCTGCCCGGTATCGACGAATTCAGGAACGCGTGGCGGAATCCGCGCACCGAGCGGATCGCTCACCCGAGACGGTCACGCTGGTCGCCATCAGCAAGTACGTGGAGCCTGAACGAATTCGCGAGGCGTACGCCTTGGGAATTCGGGACTTCGGAGAAAGCCGGGCATCGGAAGCGCTCGACAAACGCGCGGAGCTTCAGGACCTTTCAGTGCGATGGCACTTCATCGGGCATCTGCAAACCAACAAGGTCAAACGAGTCGTCGGGGAATGCCTCCTCATCCACTCAGTCGATTCCTTTAAGTTGGCAGAGGCGCTCAGCCAAGCAGCCGTCGCACTCAAAACCGTCCAGCCCATTCTGCTCCAAATCAACGTTTCCGGAGAGAAAACCAAGTATGGCCTGAAACCCGACGAGACGCCGACCGTGGTCGATCGGATCGTTCGGGAGCTTCCGGGGGTTCGCTTGGACGGGCTGATGACGATGGCGCCGTTCACGCAACAGCCGGAGACGGCTCGCCCTTACTTCCGCCGGTTGCGGGAGCTGCGCGATCGATTGGCCGAGCGCCATCCGATGACGGAGCTCTCGATGGGAATGTCCCAGGACTACGCGGTCGCGGTCGAGGAAGGGGCGACGCTGATTCGAATCGGAACGGGCTTGTTCGGAGAGCGTCCGCACGGTGGGCCCGTCACAGAAATAGACCCGGCTGAGCATTTAGAATTCGATAACAGACTGACTTGAGGAGGATATTCATGAGCGCCGAGATCTGGAGCAAGGTC
The DNA here is from genome assembly GCA_036703175.1 of Oscillatoriaceae cyanobacterium. Lineage (GTDB taxonomy): Bacteria > Cyanobacteriota > Sericytochromatia > S15B-MN24 > JAQBPE01 > DATNPP01. Next base: position 326 of record DATNPP010000161.1, on the reverse strand, counting down.
AAGAACGCCTTGGGCTTCGAGGACGAAGAGCCCGAGTACGTCGAGGCTCCCGAAGAGGACTACCAGCCCCAGCCCGCCGCGCCCCGCGCGACCCGTCTGCAGACGCCGTTGACCACGCCCGCGCCGACCTCCCCCGCGAATCGCGCCGGCAACATCATCGGCTTGCCCTCGACGCCCAACTCCGAAGTCGTCGTGATCGAGCCCCGCTCGTTCGACGAGGCGCTCGCGATCCTCGACAATCTGCGCTCGCGCAAGGCCGTGATCCTCAATCTGATGGGCCTGGCCCCGGATCAGAGCCAGCGCCTGGTGGATTTCGTGTCCGGCGC
>DATNPP010000113.1:0-6514 GCA_036703175.1 Oscillatoriaceae cyanobacterium | reverse complement strand
AAGCGCCGCCAGGCCAGCCTCGAGATCCGCATCAACCTGGGCCACGGCGCGGGCGCGCACCGCGCGCCTCTCTTTGTGCTCACGAATGGCTTCGCGCACCAGTTCGCTGTTGCTGGTGTAGTAGCCCGTGCCGACCTGCCCTTCCACATAACTGGCGAGCTCATCACTCAGCGACACGTTCATGGTCTTCACCGCCATGGCCTTGCCTCCTTCATGCATTCAATACCTGGTGGGCAACCGCAGGATTATTATGGCAAATATTGGCATACTTTGCCAAGAGGGAGGCGCCAATTTTCAGCAAACACCATGTACGGCGGGCTCGGCATCCCTCGATCGCGTGGCGGCCGGTTCCGTCAGAAATCTTAGCAAACCATCGTACAGAGGCAAACAATTGTCCCGCGAGAGCAAGGCAACTGGAATACCAAGAGCCGCACGCCGGGGCCCCGGCGTGCGGCTCTTTGCGATCTGTTTGTGATATTATAATTTTAATTACACATTAAATCTAAATTCCATAACATCGCCGTCCGAAACCACGTACTCCTTGCCTTCCAGGCGCACCAGGCCCTTTTCCTTGGCGGCGACCTTCGAGCCCGAAGTCACCAGGTCGTTGTAGGCGATCGTTTCGGCGCGGATGAAGCCCTTCTCGAAGTCCGTGTGAATCACGCCGGCCGCTTGCGGGGCCTTGGTGCCCGCGGTGATGGTCCAGGCGTGGACTTCTTTTTCGCCGGCCGTGAAGTAGGTGCGCAGATTCAGCAGCTCGTAGGTGGCGCGGATGAGCTTCCGCAATCCGCCCTCCTCGACGCCCAGATCCGCGAGGTAGGCCTGCGCCTCTTCGGGGCCCAGTTCGCGCAATTCAGCCTCGATTTGCGCCGAGATCGTCACGACCTTCTGGCCGTGCTCGGCCGCGAAGGCCTGCACCTGCTTCACGAAGGGGTTCTCATCCGCCGTCGCCAGGTCGCCCTCGGCCACGTTCGCGGCGTAGATGACCGGCTTGTCCGTGAGCAAAAAGAGCGGCTTGAGCCAGCCCAGCTCGTCCTCGGTCAGGCCCTTCATCGTGTTGAGGCCCAGGCCCTGCTCGAGCACGTCTTTCACGCGCCCCAGGAAGGCGTTCTCGGCGATCGCCTCCTTGTTGTTCGCGCGCACGTCGCGCACCAGGCGCTCCATGCGCTTCTCGACCGACTGGAAGTCCGCCATCGCGAGCTCGAGGTTGATCGTCTCGATGTCGCGCACCGGGTTCACCGAGCCCTCGACGTGCGTGATGTCCGAATCCTCGAAGCAGCGCACGACGTGCACGATCGCGTCCACCTCGCGAATGTGCGCGAGGAACTTGTTGCCGAGGCCTTCGCCCTTGCTCGCGCCGCGCACCAGACCCGCAATGTCGACGAACTCGATCGCCGTGGGAATGATCTTCAGCGTCTTCGAGAGCTTCGCGAGCACATCCAGGCGCTCGTCCGGCACCTCGACCACGCCCTTGTTGGGATCGATCGTGCAGAACGGGAAGTTGGCCGCCTGAGCGCCCGCGGCGGTGATGGCGTTGAAGAGGGTGGATTTGCCGACGTTGGGCAGACCGACGATACCAGCACGCAACATAGTGAAAAAATGGTCTCCTTCGCGAAAAAAGCCCGCAGCGCGGGGACCTTCCATTGTACCATTCCGGCCGCGCTGGGCGGAAACGCCCTTCCGCCGAACGTACTGATTTTTAGCGCGACCTTATTCTCGAATTAAGCCTCGCGCCGCAAATTGTCACGTGCGTGTCACGACCAGCCGCGATAAACATGACGTGAGCCTCGACGGTCGAGGCAGTGGAGTGCGAGGAGGTCTTCGATGCCTATTGGTCAACTTTTGAGCGACGCGACGGCCAAGGTGCTGGGCAACGGCGCCGGCAAGATCGCGGCGACGGACGCGACCCACGACGCCACCGAGGCCGCCACGGGCACGATTGCCAAAGACGCCGCCACCTCCCTCGATGCCGGCGCGCAAAAGGCCCTCAAGCTCGTTCGCTCGATTTGCGACAACGGCAGTTTGAACGGCGAGGTGCCCGAGGACTACACGCGCATCTCGAACGTGAAGATCTCGAACACCAGCCAGGACGGCATCTACGGCTTTTCGGGGCTGTTCAAGTCCGTGGATCCCAACAACGACAACCTCCTCGCCCAGCAGACGACCGGCCAGGTGAACATCAACGGCAAGAAGGACTGGGAGAAGCTCTTCAACGTCTCGCCCGGCGCGCTCAAGGATTGGCTGGACGCCGGCCAGAAGCTCGGTTTTTAAGCGGTACGACGATCCCCCGCCGGACGAAAGCAGGCGTTGACCCGATCCATCGCGTTCGATCCTGGGTAAACTAGGCTCGAACGCTATGCCAGGTTTTGCCAACGTCCCCCGTCGCCAGCCTCTGATGGCCCACATCCTGCACAAGGAAGGGCTGATTGACGACGCCCAGATGGATCTCGCGCTTCGGCAGTGGTATGCCCGCCACCGAGAGGGCGTGACCGCGGCCTTCGGGCAGATCGTGCTGCAGCTCGGCTACGTCACGCGTGAAGAACTAGCCCCCTACGTGGCCCTGCAGGCCGAGCTCACCGTGGTGCCCGGGCGTGGAAAGCCGCTCGGCGCGATGCTGATCGAGAGCGGCATGGTCAAGCCCAGCCGCCTCGTCGAGGCCCTGCGCGTGCAGCGCGAAACGGGCAAACGTCTCGGCGAGGTCCTCGTCGAGCTCGGGCTCGTGAGCCGCGCGCAAATCGCCCCGTTGTTGCGTCTGCAGGGACGGCGCTTCACGAACATTCTGACGCATCCGAGCCAGCAATCGCCGAATTAGGCGGCCACCAGCTCCTCGACCGGCGCCGCCGATTGCGCGATTGCCTCGTCCCGCGCCAGACCGAGCGCCGCGAGCAGGCAGAAGGCCGGCACCATGTAGTAGTGATAGCGCGATTGCACCTCCAACAAGGAGTGCACGGCCACCAGAATGCCGGTGATGGTGAGGATCAACTGGATGCCGGCGTCGTCGCGCTTTCGCCACACGCCGAGCAGGGCCAGCAGCAACACGAGCACGTAGAAGGCCTGGGCGAGCACGTTGAGATTGGCGATCGCCACTTCGTCCGGATGCGGCGCCGTGCCCATCGTCCAGTACGTGGCATAGTCTTCGCTGGCCCACATGATCGGGAACTTGCGCGCCGCGAGGGCCACAAAGCCGAGCGGATCCGAAATCAGCCGGTGCTCGCCCTCGCGCAGGGCGAAGGCGTTCTTCGCCCGCAGGTCCGTGAAGCGGGCGGTGAGGGCCACGTCGTCCACGTTCCACATGCCGTTGTGCGCCTGATTGGTGCCCACGAGCAGGCTCCAGCCGCCGTAGTTCGAGGTTGAGAGCGACCAGTGGCCGCTCACGCGATGGTTGTAGAGTGCGACCGGGGCGAGCACGAGCACGAAGGCGGCCACGAAAGCGGTCAGGCGCAAGACCAGCTTGCGCCAGTCCAGCCCCGCGAGCCAGGGCAGCAACAAGAAGGCCGGCACGAGGGCCAGGCTGGTCGGGCGAACGTACTGGGACAGCCCCAGCAGCGCCCCCGCGACGAGCGCGAGCGGCCAGCGCGTGTTCGCTTCGACCGCCGCCCAAATAGCCGCCATGAAAACGGCCGCGTAGGCGATCTCGGTGCCCAACTCGGCGGTGGTGAGAATTTGCGAGGGCGCGAGCGCGAAGATCCAGATCGCGAGTGTGCCGGCCGCCGGGCCGCCGGAGCGCCGTCCGAGGCCGTACAACGCGATTCCGGTCAAGACGGCGAGCACGACGTTCAACCACTCGCCCGAGGTTGGGCCCACGCCACCCAGCTTGTAGGCGAGCGCCAGCAGCAGCGGATAGCCCATCGGGCGCAGCTCGGAGAACCAGCTGCCCCCATGCAGCAAGCCGATCGCCAGCTGGTGGTACTCCAGAAAGTCGCTGATAAGCGGCGCATCCATGCGGATCGAGACCACCAGCCGCAACCCGAACAGCAGCAGCAGGCCCAGCCAGGCCGTGCTCGGAATGGAGAGCGCGCGCGGCCAGCGATCGCGGAAGCGGAAAAGCAAGGCGGCGATCGCGAGCAGCCCGGCTCGCCAGATCCAGGGCGCGTAAGCGCCGCCGGCGCCGGTCTCCGCGATGTATCCCGTCAAATCCTCGACGGCGATCAGCGTGAGCACCCCGAAAAAGCACACGCCCATCAGGCGCAGGAGCTGGCAAAGGCGTGAGCGAAGGGTAGCGGACAACACGAGGCTCCAGACAATGGAGCCACATTATGCCACAACACGCCTGCCTGCTCAACGATCATCAACCTTTCGGGGGTTGAGTAATGATCGGTTAATTCTCGCTACACGAAGGGTACATAAGCTGTGAAGACGCTTGCCCCCTTGGGAGGTTCCCGTGACCAACGTGATGCATGCTCCGACCGCATTCCTTTGCTCGCGCCGCGTGGTGAACGCGATCTACTTCGTTCTGCCGCCGCTCGGCCTGCTGTTCATGTTCCTCTCGCCGTTCTTCTCGACCAAGGAGCGCCTGCTTCGCGCGGCGTTCACGGGCACCTTCCTGCTCTTCTTCGCGACGATGGGGCCCGAGTTGCACGCCTACCTGCACACGCAGGTCGCGATGCTGGCGATTCATTAGCCGTCCGCCGCACGACTCCCAAAAAAGGCTTCAGCCCCACCCGCGCGGGTGGGGCTTCACGTTGGGTCGAGGGACGAAGGCTAGTGCCGCTCCTCGATGCGGAGCGCGCTGCGCTCGGGGTCCCAGGCGACGCTGCGGCGGCCTTCGAGGATGCCGAGCAGATCCTGGCCGACGAGCTCGCCGCGCCAGCCCGTGAGCACGGGCAACTCGGCGCTCTTGCCGTGCAGATGCGCTTCGACCAGGCGCTGCAGATCGCCGACCGTGGCGACCAGCGTCGGCGAGACCTGGCGCTCGGCGGCGACGGCTTGCAGCACGGCTTGCAGCAGCGAGGCGAGCGCGAGTTCGGCATCGTTCAGGCTCGGACCGGGTTGTCCGGGAACGGGACACTCCTCGTGCGGCACTTGTTGGCCGCGTTTCACGGCCTGGATCAGCTCTTCGCCGTTGCGCTCGAGGTCGCGCGGGTGCAGACCGCGCAGCGCCCGCAATTGCTTGGCGTTGCCCGGCGCGCGGCGCGCGATCTCGGCGAGAATCTCGTCTTTCATGATCGAGCCGCGCGGCCGATTGCGGCGCAGCGCCTCGCCCTCGCGCCACAGGGCGAGCTCGCGCAGAACGGCGAGGCCGCGGCGATCGAGGTTGTGCCAGCCGCGCACGCGCTGGTGCATGATCATGTCGTCCGCGCGGCACGCGATGTTGCTTTCCACCTGGGTGCGCAGACGGGCGCACTCCTCTTCGGCCCAGACGAGCCGGCCCATCTTCGAGAGCTTCTCGCGTTCCACGTCGTAGAGCGGCAGCAGGTAACGGACGTCTTCGAGCGCGTAGTGCAATTGTTCCGGGGTCAAAGGACGCTGGGACCAGTCCGTCAGCGTCTCGCCCTTGCCGGGCTTCTTGCCGAGCAGGTTTTCGACCACCGCCGCGTAACCCAGACGGCCCGTGTAGCCCATCAGGCCCAGCACGAGCTGCGTGTCCCAGATGGGGCCGGGGGCCTCGCCGGTGAGCAGGTGGAACATTTCGAGGTCCTGATCGGCCGCGTGGAAGACCTTGAGGACGTTCGCGTCGAGCAGAATCGCAGCGAAGGGATCGCCCTCGAAGCGGCCGAGAGTGCCGTAATCGATCGCCGCGACGAGGCCCGACCGCGTCGAGACTTGCACCAGCTCGAGCTTCGGAATGTAGCTCTGCTCGCGGATGAACTCGGTGTCGAGGCCCAGAATGGGCTCGCCGCGCAGGTCGTCACACAGGTTGGCGAGCGCTTGCCGGTCGTCGATGAAAAGAGAATGGGTGGGCGCGGCCATGCGGCTCCTCCGAAAAGAAAGACCCCGCTCACGCGGGGCCGAATCCCTGGGGGCGTGGGGAATCCACGCACGCGAACGTGTTCAAGGTGCCCCGGACGGGGTAGCTATACTATATCAGACGGCCAAGGGTGCCGCAACGGGAGAGCACGCGTGGACGAGACCCTGAAATGCCCTTTCTGCGAGGGGAGCGTCAAGCCTTTCACGAGCGGGTTCAGCGAGTACGACCTGGGCTGCGAAGGCTGCGACGCGGGCTTCGCGATCGATGCCGTCGCCGGCGTGGTGCGCACGCGCCGCTGGGATCGCCAGGCGCGCCAGGGCATCCACGAGGAGTTTCCGCTGGAGCAATTGCGCGGAAGTTGAGCGGGCTTTTGCGGCTCTACGAAGCGACAGGAGCCGCGTGGCTGTCGGCGGGAGCAGTGCTCGGCGCCGTTTGAGGCTCAGGCTGCGGCGGCAGCGGCTGGGCGTTCGAGGCGTCTGGCGCCACCGGCAGGAAGTGTCCGACCGCGTCGACGTACGCGGGATGATCGACGAAGGGATTGCGATTGCCCTGCGCCTGAAAAATCGCGTCGTTTCGGGCAATCTCGACGGGCGTCGGCGGATATTC
>DATNPP010000105.1:0-6071 GCA_036703175.1 Oscillatoriaceae cyanobacterium | reverse complement strand
CTTGAAGGTCATGCCGCCCAGGCTATGCGCCACCACCGTCACGTCGCGCACGCCGCGATCGCCCAGCTTGCGCATCTCCGTGGCGAAGCCCGCGGCGTTGGCCTGTGCGCCTTTGCCGACGGTGTCGTAGGCCATCGCCCAGACCTGCATTCCGCGCGCTTGCGCATCGTGAATCAGCATCTCTTCGTCCGCCGGATCGCCCAGAATGCCGTGAATGAAGACGATCGGTTTACCTTTCGGATTGAAGGGCGCCAGCGGCACGAGCCGCGGCGCGCCGCCGGGACCGAGAAAGCGCGACTCGCCAGCGCCGCGCAGGGCGTTCAGCGGAACGCCTGTGACACGCGGGCTGGCCTGCGCCGTCGCGGCCAATTGAGGACGCGGCTTGGGCAGCGCGGGACGAATGACGGCAGGGGGCACCGAAGGCAAGAGCATGGAGAATCTCACGAAAGATGGGGTGTTTGTCGGACCAGGAGCGAAAAAGTTGCGCCGCGGGTCTTCGGAACGGCTCGCCGGAATCGTCGACCGCGCGACGGCTTCAGGCTTAAATGAAGTTTTAAGCGGGCTTGAGTCGATGTTAAACGACTCGGCGCGCCGCTTCCCGACAACGTCAAGAGCAGTCCCCATGTGGTTCGAGTACCCAATGAAACGTCTTGCCGCGCTTCTTTTCAGCATCCTGTGCCTGGCCGGCTGCGGCCAGGCCGGCACGATGCAGGCCCCGCCTCCGGCCCATCCCCCGGACCTCAGCGGCCTGTTCGTGCAGAACGTGGCGCAGCGTCTGGCCGCGTTGCCGGGCGATCCGTTCACGCACAAGAGCGCCAGCGCGACCTCGAAAGCGGGCGATCCGATCAACCTCGTCTTCGTCGGTTCCTCGGATCAGGTGCGCTCGGCCCTGGCGCAAGCCGGCTGGGTCAGCGCCGATCCGATCGACCTCGCGTCCTCGCTGAACATCGCGAGCGCCGTCGCCTTCCACCGGCCCTATCCCACCGCGCCGGTCAGCGCGCTCTACGAGTTCGGCCGCGCGCAGGATCTGGCCTACCAGCGCAACAGCGACGACGCGATCAGCCGCGACCACTGCCGCTTGTGGCGCTGTCCGAAGTCGGACGCGCAAGGCCACGAGGTCTGGCTCGTCAACGCCGCCAAGGATGCCGACGTGCGCGTGCTCGGCGGTCCGACCCACGTGATCGCGCCGACGCTCGACGCCGAGCGCGACTACCTGGCCGCGACGCTTCTCGCGACCGGCCGGGTGAGCGACGACTATCGCATCGCCGGCATCGGGCACCCGTACCAAGGCCTGAACGGCGAGGGCGATCCCTACGACACGGACGGCATGGCGCGCGTGCTCGATTTGAGCGCCCACGGCTCCTGAGGGGTTAGACGACCTCGTAGCTGAGCGCCGTGATCTCGGCCTGTCCCGCCGGACCGGTTTGTCCCGGCTCGCGCCGCACGCGCAGAATCACCTCGCCTCCGTCGCCCGAGCCGGGCGCGACGCCGCGCGCGGCCAAATCACGGGGCAGGATCGCCCGCAGATTGTGCTCGTGCGCCACGGGCGGAATCGCCGTCATGCGCCCCAGGCCCTGCGAGATGTCGCCGAGCATGGCCCGCACCGTCGATTCGGGCGCGCCCGTCTCCATCACGAGCGTGCGCGGGCGCAACTCGCTGCCCGTGGGCTCTTGAACTTCGGTCTGGACGTAGATCTTCATGCGGACCTCAATTGGGGGGACGACGCGGGGGGCCGCCGGGGCGCTGGCCTTCGGGCGGACGCAGCGGGCCCGTGCCGGGACGCGGCGGGCCGCCGGGCGGCGTGCCGGGGCGCGGAGGACCGCCCTGCGGCGGCTGTCCGGGCGGGCGCAGCGGTCCCGTGCCGGGACGCGGCGCGTCGCCGTTCGGCCGCGACGCCGCGGCCTCGCCGGGCAGTTCGAGATGATGTTTGTCGGCGCTCGTAAAGCCGCCCTTGCCCTCGCGACGTTCGCGCTCGACGCGCTCTTCTTCCGACTCTTGCGGCGGCTCGGGCGCCGGCGGCGGCGCGTCGACGAGGCCCAGTTCTTCCTTGCGCTTCTTCCAGGCATCCACGGCCAGATCACAGACGGTGCGCATCTCGCTGCGCAGCATCATACTGAGATCCTGCTTGTTCTCGGCGATCTCCATCGCCGTGGTGTACTTGGCGACTCCCGAGCGGTAATGGCTCACCAGGCCCTGGTTCGTCGATTGCATGCCGTCGAAGCCGCCGTTCTTGATCAGATCGTAGAGTTGGTCGAGCTGCCCCTTGATGATCGCCTCGCGCACGGCGCCCGTGTTCACCAGGATGTCGAGCAACGGCGCGCGGCCGCTGCCGTCGGCGCGCGGCAGCAATCGCTGGGCCACGCAGCACTTGAGCACGTTGGCGACCGTGATGCGGATGCTTTCTTGCTCGCTGGGCGAGAAGGCGTTGAGAATACGGTTGATGGTCTGCACGGCGTCGTTGGTATGCAGCGTCGAGAGCACCAGGTGGCCGGTTTCGGCGCCCTTGAGCGCGAGCTCGATCGTCTCGCGATCGCGCAGCTCACCGATCAAAATCACGTTCGGCGCCTGACGCAGCGCGCTCTTCAAGGCGCGGGCGAACGAGTTCGTGTCCTTGCCGACCTCGCGCTGCGAGATGATGCAGTTCTTGTGCGGATGCACCAGCTCGATCGGATCCTCGATCGTCACCAGGTGGCCCGAGATCGTCTCGTTGATGAAGTTGATCACCGAGGCCAGCGTGGTGGACTTGCCCGAGCCCGTGGGGCCGGTGACGAGCACCAGGCCCTGCTTCTCGAGCGCGATGCGCTTGAGCACGGGCGGCACGCCCAGATCGTCGGTGGTGCGGATGTCGTTTTGAATGATGCGCAACACGGCCGAGACCGTGCCCAGGTTCATGAAGATGTTGGCGCGGAAGCGCGCCAGGCCCGGAATGTCGAACGCCGTGTCGATCTCGCGGTCCTGCTTGAACATCTGCAGCTGATCCGCCGGCAGCAGCGCGAAGAGCATCTGCGGCAGCACGCGCGGATCGAGGATCATGGCCTCGAAGCCCGGAATCACCTTCACCTTGCCGTCGAGCACCGCCTTGGGCGGCAGATGCGCCTTGAGGTGAATGTCCGCCGCGTTGAGCTTCACGGCGGCCTGCAGAATCGGCATGATCGGATTCTGCTGCGCGGCGGCGGGCGAAGCGGGGGCGTTCGTCGTCATCGAATCCTACTTTCCGGCGCTGAGCGCGTCGGTGACCGCCTGCGGCACCGGCAGGCCGGCGAGAATCTTGGCCAGCTTCTTGGTGTCGAGGTGGTGCTCGTCGACGCCTAATTGCGTCTCGCTCATGTTGATGATCGGCTCGCTGTAGAACGGTTGGCCGTGTTCGAGGAATTCGTGCATCAAGCGCACGCGGAACATGCCGCGCGCGCAGCTGATCGGATTGGAAATTTCCCAGTAGGCGCCGCGCAGTTCTTCCTTGCACGTGGGGCACTTCGTGTTGGTTTGCGGAAAGGTGACGGCGTAATAGGGCCGTTGCTTCTCCTTGAGCTCGGCCATGGCCTTGTCGTGGGCCATCTGGTAGGCGACGCGCATCTCTTCCGCGTTGTTGCGGTCGAATTCGTCGCGCTCCAGCAACTCGCCCAGCCACACCAGCAACTCGTCCGAAAGCTGCACCATCTGGCCCTTGAGGTATTCGCGAAGCGCTTCCAAGGCGGCGTCTCCTTTCTGCCTTTGTTACGTTCCACGCCAGCCCGCTTTCCTAACAGCCGAGCGCCTGTCGCAAGTCGGGCTTGCGGGCTCGGCGCGGGAGCCCTAAGATGGCAGGCGAGAGGACGATCGCGAGGGGGCGATCGCGAGAACCGAGGACATATGCGCGCGTACGTGGAGAAGTTAGAGGGGCCGCTCGCGCGGGTGAGCGTGGGCGAGGGGACGCCGACCGTCCTTTCCGTGCCGTTGGCGGATTTGCCCGCCGGTGTGCGCGAGGGCGAGGTGCTGCGTCTGGATTTCAAGCGCGATCGCGCGGCCACCGTGCTCGAACAGGCGAAGCGCTCGGAGAACGGCCCCTCTTGAGGAGTGGGGCCCCGATTATGGTAGAATGAGACGACGCCTCACGTGTCATTCGCATGAAAGGACGTGCCATGACCGCCCCGCTCTCCACCGCCGCCCACCAACGCTTGCTGGGCCCCGCCTTCGATCCGCTCGATGCCGGATTGGTGCTCGTGGGCGCGCCTTCGGCCGTCGGCAAAACCTGTGTCAGCCTTTCGCTCGCCGCGCACTACGCGGCGCATCTGGGTGAGCTGGTGCTCTACATCTCGCCCGCCTCGCCCAAGGAAATCGTCGCGACGCGCCTCGCCAAGAACCTGACGCCGGACGGCGCGGGCGTGGATCCGGCGCTCGCCGCGGGATTGCCCTTTGTGGTGATGGACCCGGCCGAGCCGACCAGCGCCGAGTTGCTCGAGGCCGTGACGGCCTTCGTCGAGCAGCATGGCCAGCCGGGGCTCGTGCTCGTGAACGACTTGCAGAGCCTGCGCTGCGTGAAGCCGCTCGACGGCCTCGCGGCGGCGATCGAGATCATGGCGGATCTGCGCGGCATCGCGAAGATTTGCGACGCGCCGCTGGTGCTGTTCTCGCAACTCACGCCGGGCAAGGGGGTCGCCAAGGCGGTTCAGGAGCAGGCGGATCGCGTGATTGTGCTGAATCTGGCCTCGGAGACGCCTGACGTCAAGCGCGTCGAGGTGAGCTACTGCGAGCCCCCGGACCCCGAGGCCGAACGCTACGAGCTGGTCCTGACGCGCTCGACGGGCGTGGTGGCGCTGCCGGCCAAGGTCTGATGGATGTCACGCCCCAACACAACGACGTGCGAGGCCCCATGAGTTTGACGCCGAATGCCTCTTTGCCGACGACGCTGCGCGCGATCGTGGCCGGTAGCCATCCGGGTGGACGCTACCCGGGCGTGATGCTGCCGCCGACCTGGTTCGAGGCGGACGTGCCGCAAGTGGCGATCGATTCCGCGCTGCCGCAATCGGGCGACGCGCCGGCGATTCAGGCGGGCGTGCATGGCATGTGCCGCGCGATCCGCGACACGGCGCTCGAGGCGCTGCGCCGTGGCGAGCATCCGATGCTCGTGGGCGGGGATCATTCGCTCGCGATGGGCACGCTTGCGGCGACGACGACGCAATACGAGCGCGTGGCGGTCATCTGGATCGACGCGCACGCGGATTTCAATACGCTCGAGACCTCGCCGAGCGGCAATCCCCACGGCATGCCGCTCGCGGTGGCCGTCGGTCTTGGAATGCCGCTCTTCACGGGCTTGTACTCGCGCCATGTCGAGCCGCAGGACGTCTTGTTGGTCGCGGCGCGCGCGATCGATCCGGAGGAGGCCGAGCTGCTTGCGCGGCAGGGCATCTGGCACGTGAGCGTGCCGGAGTTGCGCGGCATGGGCGTCGACGCGCTGGTTCGCGCGGCGCGCGAGCGCTTCGAGGGCGCGAAGGTGCATCTGAGCTTCGACTTCGATGCGATCGATTCGGAGTTTTTCTCGGCGACGGGCACGCCGGTGGCCGAGGGCCTCACGCCGGACGAGGGCGAGGCGCTGCTGAAGGCGATCGCCGCGAGCGGCATGCCGGTGGTGTCGAACGACTGGGTCGAGTTCGACCCGCGTCCCGAGAGCGCGGCGAGCTGCGCGCAGATCGCGCGGCGGCTCTACAAGGCCTTCCACGGCTAATCAGCGGTCATCACGTTCAACCTGACGGCGCAAGCAGCCCATGGCATTGCCCTCTCCCCCGGAGGGTGGGAGAGGGATATTTCACCGCCGTGCAGGCGGTGAAATCGGGAGCGGGGGCGACCCCAGGCCAGCTTAACTTCACGCCAGTTGGGATTTGCGGCCGACTCGCGGTCGCCCCCTCTCCCGGTTGGCTCCCCTGGACGGGTCGCCAACATCCCTCTCCCACCCTTGTATAGACCGGGGACATAGGTGACAGTTGTTCGGAGACATGGGTGACACCCGTCAGCATCGATAGTTCTCCTACGAGGAGGGCGAGCGATGCCGTGGCAAGAGGTGTCCCCCATGTCCGAACGACGCGACTTCATCAGCC
>DATNPP010000101.1:0-25845 GCA_036703175.1 Oscillatoriaceae cyanobacterium | reverse complement strand
TGCAGCAACGCCGCCTCGATGGCGCGCGTGCCCTCGAGGATCGGGCTGATCACCTCGAAGCCCTCCTGCCGGTACAGCTCGGCCAGGCGGGAGTTGTCGAGCCGCACGATCACGTTTCTGACGCCGAAGATCTTGCGCGCGGCGTCCGCCGCCATCATGTTGGTGCTCTCGTCGCGGGCCACGCAGGCCACCGCGTCGGCGCGCTCTATGCCGGCGCGCTTGAGCACATCGTTGTCGATCTCCATGCCGGTGACGGTCCGGCCCTTGAAGTCGCGCGGCAGGTTCGCCTCGAAGTTGCCGCGATCGTGATCCAGGACGGTGACGTCCTGCCCCGCTTCCGCCAACCGCTTGGCGAGGCTGCTGCCGAGGCGTCCCGCCCCGATGATGAGGATCATGACGAATTGCTCCCGATGGGTTTTCCAGAAGCCGGGCTTCTGTGAGGACCCACTATACTCCACCCCCCGCATGCAAGCAAGTCGCGATCGGGGGGTGAAAGTGGCGAAAGGCCCGTCTGTCGGGATTCTACCAGGTAAGCAAGCCGGCGATCGCCGCCGAGCTCATGCTCGCGAGCGCGCCCGCGAGCATCGCGCGCAGGCCCAGCTTGGCGAGGTCGCCGCGGCGACTCGGCGCCATCGCGCCGATGCCGCCGACGTTCTGGGCGATCGAGCTGAAGTTGGCGAAGCCGCACAGCGCGAAGGTCGCGAGCATCATCGAGCGATCGCTGATCTGATGCGCCGTCGAGAGCTTGGAGAGCTGCGAGTAGGCCACGAACTCGTTGAGCGCGAGCTTCTGGCCGATCAGATTGCCGACGATCGCGGCCTCGTTGCCGGGCACGCCGATCAGAAAGGCCAGCGGCGAGAAGACCCAGCCGAAGATCTGCTCGAGCGAGAGGTGCACGAGGGAGAGCCCGCCGTCGATCATCGCCACGAGCGAGATGAAGGCTATCAGCATGGCGGCGACCGTAAAGGCCAGGTGCATGCCGTCCGCGGCGCCCTTGGCCGCCGCCTCGATGACCGAGCTGGCGTTCTTCTCGACGTGCATCTTCACGCTGCCCTGCGTCTTGGGCTCTTCCGTCTCGGGCACGATGATCTTGGTCATCACCAGGCCGGCCGGCGCGCCCATGATCGAGGCGGCCAGCAGATGCGGCGCCCAGGCGGCGCCCAACATGCCGATGTAGGCCGCGAGCACGCCGCCGGCGATCGTCGCCATGCCGCCCGTCATGAGCGCCATTAGCTCGGACTGGGTCATCTCCGGAATGTAGGGCATGACGAGTAGCGGGCCCTCGACCTGGCCGACGAAGACGCACGCCGCGGCGCTCAGGCTCTCGGCGCCCGAGGTGCCCATCGTCTTGGTCATGAGCCAGGCCAGGAAGCTCACGACGCGCTGAATCAGGCCCAAATAGTAGAGAATCGAGATGATCGAGGCGACGAAGATGATCGTCGGCAGCACCTGAAAGGCGAAGATGAAGCCGAAGCTCGGCATGTCGGTCACCAGGTTGCCGAAGATGAAGCCCGAGCCGACCTTGGCGAAGTCCAGCATCCGCGTCACGCCCGTGCCCAGCTCGTCGAAGAGCCACTTGCCGGGCGCGGTCTTGAGAATGAAGACGGCCAGGCCGAACTGAATGCCCAAGCCCCAGCACACGACGCGCCATTTGATCGCCTTGCGGTCGGTGGAGACGGCGAAGGCGATGCCGAGAAGGACGACGAGCCCCGCGAGGCTGATCAGGTTCTGCACGCGGCCTCCTAGGTCAACAGACCGGCGATCGTCGCCGTCAGGCACGAGGCCAGCGCGCCGCCCACCATCGCCTTGATGCCGAGCTTCGCGAGCTCACCGCGACGACTGGGCGCGATGCCGCCGATGCAGCCGATGTTGATGGCGATCGAGCTGAAGTTCGCGAAGCCGCACAGCGCGTAGGTGGCGATCGTGATCGCCTGCGGCGTGAGCTGCACGCCGGCCACATGGCCCTTGAGGATGTCCGAGAGGTGCGAGTAGGCCACGAACTCGTTGAGCACGATCTTCTGGCCGAGCAGGCTGCCCACGGTGTTGATGTCCTGCATCGGCACGCCCATGACGAAGGCAAGCGGCGAGAAGACCCAGCCGAGCAGCTGCTCCATCGAGAGGTGCACGAGCGACAGCCCCCCGTCGAGCAGCGCGACGAGCGAGATGAAGGCGATCAGCATGGCGGCCACGTTGAAGGCCAGGTGCAGGCCGTCGGCGGCGCCCTTGGCCGCCGCCTCGATGATCGAGCTCTCCGTGCGCTCGACGGAAAGCGTCACGCCGCCCTCGGTCTTGGATTGCTCGGTCTCGGGCACGATGATCTTGGCCATCACGAGGCCGGCCGGCGCGCCCATGATCGAGGCGGCCAGCAGATGCGGCGCCCATTCGGGGCCGAGCATGCCGATATAGGCCGCGAGCACCGAGCCGGCAATCGTCGCCATGCCGCCCGTCATGATCGCGTTGAGCTCGGACTGCGTCATCTCGGGAATGTAGGGCCGAATCAGCAGCGGCGCCTCGCTCTGGCCGAGAAACACGCAGCCGACCGCGCTCAGGCTCTCGGCGCCCGAGGTGCCCATCGTCTTGACCATGATCTTGGCGACGAAGTTGACGATCAGCTGCATGACGCCGAGGTAGTAGGCGATGCCCATCAAACTGCCCACGAAGATGATCACCGGCAGCACCTCAAAGGCGAAGATGAAGCCGAAGGGCGCTTTTTCCGAGATCAGACTGCCGAAGATGAAGCCGGCGCCCTGGTTCGTGTAGTCCAGCACCTTGGTCACGGCGTCGCCGGCCACCTGGAAGATCTGGTGGCCGATGGGCACCTTCAAGATGAACAGCGCCAGCGCGAACTGGATGCCGAGGCCCCACAGCACGATGCGCGGCTTGATTGCCTTGCGGTTGTTCGAGAGCAGGAGTGCGATGCCGAGGATGGCGACGATGCCGAGAAGGCCGATGTAACGTTGCATGGAGCCCTTTCTAAAACGCCGGCTCGCCGTCGCGGGTGATCGTGCCCGTGAGCACGCCGAGACGAATGAGGTCAGCCGCGACTTTGCGGTTGTTGGCTTCGAGCAGACGTTCGCTCGATTCGAGGAAGAGTTGCACCAGCGCGAGTTGTTTCGCTTGCTCGGGCGATCGCCCCGCGTTCAATGCCGCCCGCTCGGCCGTTTCCAGCCGCGCGAGTGCGCCGTCCAGCGTCTCGTGGACGATCGCCGCCAGATCGGTGGTGGTCAATCCCAACTGGTGCACGCGGGTCTCCTTTCATCTCGGCCGGTCATTCCCGGCGCTTAATGCTCGCTTGACTATTCTAGGACGGGCGCCCGCGCGGAGCAAGCGCCTAAACGTCAACTCGCCGCCGCGTCCTGCTCGCGTGGCGTGGACTTCCGATGCCGCACGGCCTCGATCACGCCCGGCAGCACCGAGACGACGATCACGGCCAGAATCACGAGCGTGAAGTGGTGCCGCACGCCCGGCAGATTGCCGAAGAAGTAGCCACCGAGGCAAAAGGCGCCGATCCAGGCGCAGCCGCCCGTCACGCTGAAGGCCAGAAAGCGTCCGTAAGGCATGCGGCCGATGCCCGCGACGAACGGGGCAAACGTGCGCACGATCGGCATGAAGCGCGCGATGATCAGCGTGCGGCCGCCGTACTTCTCATAGAAGGCCTGCGTGCGCAGCAGGTGCTCCCGATTGAAGAAGCGGTTCCGCTCGCCCTGAAAGACCCTGGGGCCCACCGAGCGACCGATCAAATAGTTCAAATTGTCGCCGCCCACGGCCGCGAGGATGAGCAGCGGCAGCAGCAAGCCGAGGTGCAGGTCGCCCTTGGCCGCGAAGGCGCCCGCCGCAAACAGCAGCGAGTCGCCCGGCAGAAACGGCGTGACGACGAGGCCCGTCTCGCAAAAGAGAATCACGAAGAGCAGCCCGTAGGTCCACACGCCGTAGTGCGCGATGACCTGCGAGAAGTGCTTGTCGAGATGCAGAAAGAGGTCGACCAGTCGAAGCAGGAGGTTCATCGGGGGTGCCTATTGCTCCTGCTTTTGCGGCTGCGGCGGCGCGACGTCGGTCTGCACCTTCTTCTTCCAGGGATCCTCGGTGGGCCCGAAGGGATACATGAAGATCCGCACGCCGTTCTTGATGAAGAGATCATGCGCGATCTTGTGCATCTTGTCTTCGTTGAAGGCGTTCGCCTTGTCGAGCAGCGGATTCACCTTGCCGAGCGTCGCATGCACGTCTTGCAACGTCCCCGGCACCTGGCTGAGCGTGTGGTCGATTTGATTCGCGATCTTGGGCGCGTGGGCGTTGATCGTCGTCGTGATGCCGTGCACGTCCTTGACGATGCCGGGGCCTTCTTGCGCCAGCACGCCCGTCAAATGGTCGATGTGCGTCACGGTCGAGGAGATCTCGGGGCCCTTGGCCTTGAGCAGCGCCGAGCCGTCGGCCGTCATCTGGTCCAAATTGGCGGCCACGGCATCGATGTGCTTGTCGTTGCGGGCGAGCAGGCCATGCACCTGATCCGAGATCTGCGCGGCGTTCCGGACGATGGTCGCGAGGTCGTCTCCGTGCGAGCCCATGGTCTTCGCGACGCCGTGCACGATCGTCGCGACGTCCTGCGGGTCGATGTGCTTGAGCATCGGCGTCATCGCCGCGAGCAGGTCATCCACCTCGACGTCCGCCTGGGTGTCCGCGATGACGTCGCCGCTCTTGAGCAACGGCGCGGTGCGGCTTTGCGGCACCAGCTCGAGGTACTTCTCACCCAACAGGCTCTTGGCGCGAATCTTGGCGACCACGTCCTCGCGGACCTGGGCGTCCTTGTCGATGAAGATCTTCACCGCGGCCAGATTGCCGTCGACGCCGAGGCTCTCGACGTGGCCGACCTGCACGCCGGCGATCGCCACCTCCGCGTCTTTCACCAGGCCCGTGGCGTTCGTGAAGTCCGCCTTGACGTGCACGCCGGGCGTGAAGTTGAAGCCGCCGACGGCGATCGCCATATAAGCCAGAAGGCCGCCGGCGAGCACGATGAAGCCGCCCAGCATGACCTCGTTGTTGAAGTTTTTCATTCTCGTTATCTCGCTTCCTAGACGACCTGAATCGGGCCTTCTGAACTGCGGCTGAAGAACTGACGCAGAATGGGATTGTCCGAATTTCGAATCGCGTCGCGCTCGTCGTACGCGATGAGTTTGCCTTTATAGAGCATGGCGATGCGATCGGCGATCTGCCACGTGCCGTCGAGGTCGTGCGAGATCACCACGAAGGTCATGCCCAACTCGCGCTGCAAACGCAGGATCAGCTTGTCGATCGCGTCGCTCATGACCGGATCGAGGCCCGAGTTGGGTTCGTCGAAGAGCACGATCTCGGGCTCGAGCACGAGCGCGCGCGCGATGCCCACGCGCTTGCGCATGCCGCCCGACAGTTCGCCCGGAAACTTGTGCTCGACGCCCGGCAGGCCAACCTGCGCGAGGCGCGAGGACACGATCTCCTTGATCTCCTTGTCCTTCTTGTGCGTGTGCTGGCGCAGCGGAAAGGCGATGTTCTCGCCGACGCTCATCGAGTCGAAGAGCGCGCCGTCCTGAAAGAGCATGCCGAACTTCTTGCGCACCTCGTAGAGCTCGTGCTCGGGCAATCGCGTGATCTCGCGGCGGCCGACGGTGATCGTGCCCGCGTCCGGCTTGAGCAAGCCCACGAGCAGCTTGATGAAGACGCTCTTGCCCGTGCCCGACGGGCCGATGATCACGGTCGTCTTGCCCTTGGGAATCTCGAGGCTGACGTCGTCGAGCACCTTCTGGGGCCCGAAGGACTTGTGCACGTGGCTGAATTCAATCATCAGTACATCACCTGCGTGAGGAAGTAGTTGATCACGATGATCGACGTGGAGCCGATCACCACCGCCAGATTGATCGCGCGGCTCACGCCGGCCGGTCCGGGCCTCGAGAAGTAGCCGAAGAAGCAAGAGACCAAACAGATGTCGAGCGCGAAGATTTCGGCGCGCCAGATGCCGTTGAACAGATCGTTGAGCGTCAAAAAGCGCACGACGTCCGAGAGAAACGTGCCGGGATTGTTGCCGAGCTGGAACACCGCCGCCGCGAAGCCGCCGCCGACCGAGGCCAGGTACGAGAAGACCGTCAGCGCCGGGGTGACGAGCAAAAACGCCAGAAAGCGCGGAATGATGAGGTACCAGAACGGATTGACGGCCATGACCTCGAGCGCGTCGATCTGCTCCTTGACGCGCATGCTGGCGATCGTGGCGGTGATCTCGGTGCCGGGCTTGGCGCACAGCAGCGCGCCGACGAGCATCGGCGCCATGCCGATCACGCTGGTCATGCCGACGTAGATGCCGAGCAGGTTCTGGCCGCCGAACTGGCGGAAAATCGAATCGCCGACCAGCGCGATGTTGGCGCCGACGAAGAACTGGATGCAACAGACCACCGCGAGCGATTGCACGCCCACGCGGGCGGCTTGCTGCAATACGCCTTCGAGGTAGGGAAAACGTGTGAGCCAGCGCAGCGTGCGGCCGGCGAAGGTGCCCATCTGGCCCAAAGAGGCGAGCAGCGAGAGGGTGCCCCTGCCGGTGGCGCCGAGAATTTGCGTGATGGCCATCAGAGCACCTTCATCAACAAGGTGGTGAGGACGTAGTTGAGAATGGCCACGGCCACGGACGAATGCACCACGGTGTTGTTGGCGGCCTTGCCGACGCCGACGGCGCCGCCGCGCACCGTGTAGCCGTAATAACAGGCGATGAGGCCCACGGCCATGCCGAAGACGCAGGCCTTGATGAGCCCCATGGCGATGTCGTCCAGCTGCACGAAGGCCAGCAAATTGGCCACGAAGACGCCGAGGTTTTGCCCCTTGAGGAAGACGGCGGTCACGAAGCCGCCCATCATGCCGGAGAACGTGGCGATCACCGCGATGAGCGGGCACACGAAGGCGAGCGCGATCATGCGCGGAATCACGATGAATTGAATCGGATTCACGGACATCACGCCCAGCGCGTCGATTTCTTCCTTGACCCGCATGGTGCCGATTTCGCCCGCGATCGCGCTGCCCGCCTGCGCGGCGATCATGATGCCCGCGAGCGCCGGGGCCATCTCCTTGACGATCCCCTGGGCCAACAACGAGCTGAGCATGCGTTCGGTGCCGAAGTAGGCCATGATCTTGAGGCCCATCAGCGCCGAGATCATGCCGGTCGGAAACAGGATCGCGACCACGGGCAGAAAGCACTGGTACGCCACTTTGCGGGCGGCGAGCACCGTCTCGCTCCAGAAGAAGGGCGGATGGCTCAACCCATGCAGCACGTCACCGGTGAAATAGCCGACCTTGCCGACGGTTTCTAGCACTGATTGGACGGGTTTCACCGATCTCCTCGCTCCTCGGCCGGCCCCGAGGGACCAGCGAGCCTTTTGTACCCAAGTTCGGCTTCGATACGCGCAACGGCGCGGGGCTCACTCGGTTCCCGATGTGGTCGCTGTGGCTGAGGCCGTTTCAGATGCGATCGGCGCCGGTCCGATGTCCACGAGCGCGTTGTCGCCTGTGTCGGCTACCCAGATGTTGCCGTCCGGGGCGATCGCGATGCCCTGTGGATCGTTGAAATGGAAGGGCGACTTCGGTCCGCCGGCGATCGTCGTGACCCTGCCCTTGGGCGAGATTTCTCGGATGAGATTGTTGGCTGTGTCGGCCACGAAAACGTCGTCGTGGGAATCGACGTCGAGCGCCGCTGGCAAGTCGAACGCTGCAGCGGTTCCGGTGGCGTCGATTTCACCCGTGATGCCGCTTCCGGCCAGCGTGCTCACCACCCTCGATCTCGAGATTTCGCGTACTCGGTTTCCGGCAGCCTCGGTGACGAACAGCGTTCCCGAGGCGTCGATGGCCATTCCCAATAGCGCGTTGAAAGTAGCGTCCAGTCCCGTTGCATTGGAATCTCCAATTCCGCCGCTGCCTGCGATCGTCACCGGGGTGTTGGACGTCGTGAACTCCAAAACCTGGTTCGACCCACCATCTGCCAAGAAGAGATTGCCATGCGCATCGAAGGCCAGTCCAGACGGGTCCGTGATTCCGACGCCGCGCGCGTATGTGCTCACGACGCCTTCAGGTGTAATCTTTCGAATCGCGCGATTGCCTGTATCGGCCACGAACACGTTGCCATTCGCGTCCACCGCGACATCACGTGGAAAATCGAACTCTGCGGCTGTTCCGCTGGCGTCGACGTCGCCTCCCGTGCTGCTACCCGCCAGGGTGGTGACATTGCCAGACCTATCAACCTTGCGAATTCGATTTGCGCCCGTATCGGCGACATAGAGGTTGCCCGCTTTGTCGAAGGCGATGCCGCGAGGTTTCTCGAACCGCGGTGGCGTCGTCGCGGAGCCGGTCCCCAAATCGACGCCAGCCGGCACCAACAAAGCGTGAATTTGGCTCAGTTCGTCGTTGAAGGCCTTGTTCTCGGAGGCGAGGCCTTGCACCGTGCCGAGCACGGTCGCGTCCGCCAAATCGGTCGGTTCGCCCGTGCTTCCGCTCTTCAGCGCCGTCTTCGCCAGCGCCAGCGCATCGGCGAGCGTGCTCGCCGGCAACTTGTTCAGCACCGTGCCCGCCGCGCTGACTTGCGCCTGCACGCAGTCCGCCAGAACCCAGTCCGCCACGAGCGTGCTCGCGAGGTTGATATCGACCTGCCGAGGCCCATCGGCGGCCACGATCGCCGCGAGGTCGCCGCTTTGAAGCGCGGCTTTGACGACGAACGCCTGAGGCGGCAGCGAGGCCGTGAACGTATAACGCCCGGAAGCGTCCGTCTTCGTCGTCAGGGCATGGCCGTCCGCGTCCGTCAGCGCCTTGCCGGCCGCGTTGTAGAGGCTCACCGTGACGTTCGGAACCGGCGGTTCGACCTGGTAGCCGGTGCTCGTCCCCAGCAGCTTCGTCGGGGCGCTCACGACTCCGGACAAGCTGACGGTCGACTCGAGCGCCTGGGTGGCGGCGGGTTTGGTCGGCGTCGTGTCCGCGCGCTTTCCAGCCGGATTTGCGACCGAACAAGCCGCCATCAGCACCAGTGCCTGCAACACGAAGGCGACTCGACTCAGCTGCCCCGGTTTCATGGCACGCCCTCCCCGCTGCTCCATCCCTCGATTGCGTACCCGCGGGGCGAAGCGGCCTAACCTCCGATTGCCAGGTGCTTTAGCCTTGCTTCGTCGGAAGCGGTTCGCCGGTGGCTTGCCGCACCACGCGGCGCTCGCCGTCGACGCGATAGATGGGCACGGGCTGGGCGCGGCCCTTGACCTTGACGGTGTCCAGATACGTGCAATCGAAGGCCTCGCCCAGCAACTCGCGCGTGCGCCCGCTCACGAGGAGCGCGCCGTCGTAGTCCTTCGTGAGCCCTTCTAATCGGCTCGCCACGTTGATGCTGTCGCCGATCACGGCGAACTCGAGCTTGTCCGGCGAGCCGATGTTGCCCACGACCGCCTCGCCCGTGTTCACGCCGATGCCGATCGCGATGCGCGGCAAGCCGCGCGCCACCCATTGCTCGCGCAGCGCCTCGACGCGCGCCTTCATCTCGAGCGCGGCGCGCACGCCCAGTCTTGCGCTTTCCTCGGGCGAAAGCGGCGCGACGTTGCCCCAGACGGCGAGAATCGCATCGCCGATGTACTTGTCGATGCAGCCGCGATGCCGGCCGCGGATCACTTCGGTCATCTCGGTGAAGTAGACGTTCAAGAATTCGACCACCGCTTCGGGCGGCAGCGACTCGGAGATCGTCGTGAAGCTGCGAATGTCCGCGAAGAGCACCGTGACTTCGCGCTTCTCGCCGCCCAGGCGCGGCGCGAGGCCGGGATTGCGCAGCAACTCCTCGACGATCTCGGGGCTGACGTAGCGCTCGAAGGTGCGCCGCGTGAAGCTGCGCTTGAACTCGGCGATCGCGAAGTGCTGCACGATGGCGCTCGCGTAGAGCGTGCCGAGCGTGAAAAGCGGCACCGCCGGATCGAGCCAGGTGCGCCCGACGACGAACACCTCCGCACATAGCGTGGCGATGCCGGCCGCCATCGCGAGCACGGCGAGCGCGCCCCACCAGGGCGGCAGCAGCGCGAGCAACCAGGCCCCGGCGACGCCGAGCAAAATCAGAAGCGCCGCCTGCACCCAGAGCGGCGCCTCGTGAATCCAATTGCCGGAAAGCAGCGTCTCGACGACGTTGGCGTGAATCTCGACGCCCGGCATGTAGACGGCGCTGCCGTGGCCGAGCGTCGCCGTGGTGAACGGCGTGGGATATTGATCCTGCAAACGCAAGCTGGTCGCCCCGACGAGCACGGCCTGGCCTTTGAAACGAGACAGGAACGCGGTGTCGTGGTGCGCGGCGGCATCGAGTACGTCCGAGAGCGAGACGGTCTGGAAGTGGCCCGGCGGGCCGCCGTAGTTGATGAGCGTCGCGTGCCGGGTGTTTTCGATTTCAGCCGGCAAGCCGCCCATCGCGCGGGCGATCGCCACGTCGAACGAGTCGAGCCAAGGGCCGGTGCCCGCGAGCTCGACATGGTGGAAGGGCACGAAGCGGTGAATCGCGCCGTCCGCGTCGAAGTTCAAATTGACGTAGCCCGTGAGCGCGTGCGGCCGCAGGCTCGCCAGCGGCAACAGCAGCTCTTCGCCTTCCGCGCGGCCGTCGGCGATCGGCTGGAAGTTGGCCGCGAGCACCACCCGGCCCGGATGGCGGGCGATCGCCGCCGCGAAAGCCGCATCGGTGTCGGGGCTCTGCGCTTGCGGAAAGACCACGTCGAGCGCGACGACCCTGGCCCCGGCGCCCAGCAGCGCGTCGATCAGCGTGGCGTAAATCGTCCGCTTCGGCGGCCAGACGCCGATGTCCTGCAAGGACGCCTCGTCGATCGCGACGAGCGAGAGGTTGCTCGGGCGCTCGAGCGGGCCGCGCAGTTCGAACAGCGCGTGATAGCAAAACCACTCGGGCCGCGAAAGCCAGCCGAGCTGGCTCAAGCTGAGCCAGAACAGGGCGATCGCGAGCCCGAGAAAGACAGCCAGTGGAGGACGAGCGTTGCGCACGCTCCATTATACCCGGGCTCGCGCCACCAGGCGCTTGCGGCTAACCCCCGGTGGGCGGCAGCGCCGAGCTGGGCATCCCTTCCGCGGTGCCGTCGCCGTCATGCAGCTTGCTGTGGCGCACCGAATAGGTGAAGTAGATGACCGCGCCGATGGCGACCCACACCACGAACAGGATCTTGGTCATATTCGCCAGGCTCAGCGCCATGTAGCCGCAGACGAGCACGGCGACCGTCGCGACGAGCGGCAGCGCCGGGGCCTTGAACACGCGCGGCAGGTCCGGCGAGCGGCGACGCAGCATCCAAACGCCGATGCTGACGGCGATGAACGCGGAAAGCGTGCCGATGTTCGTCATTTCCGCGATCACGTCGATCGGCAGCAATCCGGCCAAAAAGGCGACGATGACGCCCGAGACGATCGTCGAGACGGCCGGCGTGCGGAAGCGGGGATGCACCTTGGAGAACACGGCCGGCATCAAGCCGTCGCGGCTCATCGCGAACCAGATGCGCGGCATGCCCATCATCATGACCACCAGCACGCTCGTGAGGCCGAACACGGCGCCGAACGAGACCAGCTTCGCCCAGGCGGCCTTGTTGACCAGCACGAGCGCATGCGCGAGCGGATCCGGCACGTTCAGCTGGGCGAACGGCACCATGCCCGTCAGAATCGCGGCGACGATGATGTAGAACACCGTGCAGATCGCGAGGCTGGCGAGAATGCCGATCGGCAGGTCGCGCTGCGGGTTCTTGGCCTCTTCGGCGGTCGTGGCGACGGCGTCGAAGCCGATGTAGGCGAAGAAGATGATCGCCGCGCCGGACATCACGCCCTGAAAGCCGAAGGGCAGAAACGGATGCCAGTTGGCCGGCACGACCGCCGGCGCCGCGACGACGATGAAGATGAGCAGCACGATGATCTTCAAAATCACGATCGCGCTGGTGACGCGCGCGCTCTCTTGCACGCCGACCGTCAGCAGGAGCGTGATCAGCAGCGCGATGACGAACGCCGGCAGGTTCATGATGCCGCCGGAGAAGGGATTGCTCAACAGCGCGTGGGGGATGGCGATGTGCGAGAGCTCGATCAAATTGTTGAAATAGCCGCTCCAGCCGCTCGCCACGGCCGATGACGCGACCAGATATTCGAGAATCAGGTTCCAGCCGATCATCCAGGCGATGAACTCGCCCATCGTCGCGTAGACGTAGGTGTACGCGCTGCCGGCCGCCGGAATCATCGCCGCGAGCTCGGCGTAGCAAAGCGCGGCGCACAAGCACGCGATGCCGGCGACGATGAAGGAGAGCATGATGCCCGGGCCGGCCTTTTGCGCGCCGATGCCCGCCAGCACGAAGATGCCCGTGCCGATGATCGCGCCGATGCCGAGGGCCGTCAGATCGAACGCGCCCAGCGCGCGCTTCAGCTCCCCTTCGGGGGCCACTTCGCCGTAAGGCGTGATCGTCTTGCGGGCGAACATTTTGTTGAGCACGGCGGGCCCTCTTTGGCTAGAAATGGGGATGACGTTCCGCCATTCTAGCGCAAGCAGGCGAGCTGGGGAAACCCGGTTCGTCACGGCGTGCGTAAAACACTTCTTCAGCGCATGCGTTATGTTATACTGATGCCCTCGCTCGCCCCCTCTGAGCCAAGGAGGCCCCATGAAAGCGGATTTGCAGGTGTATCGCATCAGCCAGACGTGGGCCGAGGCGGCCCAGTTGCTCACGCGCCTCTTGAGCGCCGGCGCGAGCCTGGGGAATCGCGATCGCCGGCTGTTGCGCCAGGCGCACGGCGATCTGCGCAGTCTGCTCGTCAGCTTGACGGGCCCGAGTCACGACCTGCTGGCGGTGGAAGTGGCGGCGACGCTGCTCGAAGTGGTACAACCTGTCTATAGCCGGTCGTTGTTGGTGGAGCACCTCGCCCGCGCCCAGGACGTGCTTGCCCTTTTGTTGGCGAGCGAATCGGGGCTCGAAAAGGTGACGGTCGCTCCGGCCCAATTGGCCTGGCTGCAGGAGTTCCTCTCGGAGTGCTGTTTGATGCTGCTGCGTTCGCTCGCGACCCGGCACCTCAAGCGGCAGGCCATGGCCGTAGGAAGTTGACATGACCGACGATCGCCTCGACGAAGCGCCCGCGAGCGAGGAGCAAACCGCCCCCGCCGCCGAGCCTCAAGAAGCCCAGCCGGAGATCGAGAGCGCCCCGCGCCCGCAGATCCGCGGCATCCACCCCGAGCTGCGCTGCCAGTGCGAGGAGTGCGCGCCGGAGTACACTGAGCTGCAGTTCTTCACGCCCGAAGAGGCCGCGAAGACCAAGGGCCAGAGCATGCTCTTTTGCGGCCACACCGGCCGCAAGTACTTCGCGCCGGCGCCCGAGCTGAGCAGTTGGGTCGCCGAGCACGCGCCGAAGAAGAGCCGCCGTTCGGACGGCTAGGGTTTTGGGGCCATCGTGACGAGCAGAACGAGCTTGTCGTCGCTCTCGTTGCGCACGCCGTGCGGCTCGCCTGAGCGGGCCAGCACGGCGACGCCCGCGCCGTGATCGGCTTCTTCGCCCGCGACGTGGAAACGTCCGCGGCCTTCGAGCACGTAGTAAACCTTGTCTGAGCCCTCGTGGGCGTGAATCTTCTGGAACTGCCCGGGCAGCAGGCAGTACACGTCGTAGAAGAGCTGGTCGGTCTCGAAAAGGCTGTTCTTGCGCATCTTCTCCTCGGAGAAGGCGATCGCCTCGTTCACGCGTCGGGTTTCCATCGGGTTTCCTCCTGTCGCCTCATTCTACAAGCGAGCCTTCATGTTGCGCATCCTCCCCGTCGAAAAGCCCGAGCACTGGCAAGCCGCGCAGGCCATCCGCATGGCGGTGTTCGTCGCCGAACAGGGCGTGCCGGCCGAAGAAGAAATGGACGCGTACGATGCCGAGGCTCGGCATTGGCTCGTGCTGTCGGACGATACGCCTATCGGAACCGCGCGTGCCCTCGAGAAAGCCGGCGCCTGGAAAATCGGGCGCGTAGCGGTGTTGGCAGCCCATCGCGGGTCCGGCGTCGGGGCAGAGCTGATGCGCGCGATCATCGCCGAAGCGGAACAACTCGGCGTGCCCGAGTTGATGTTGGACAGCCAGACCCATGCGCTCGGCTTCTACGAGCGATTGGGCTTTTGCGCGGAAGGCCCCGAATTCCTCGACGCCGGCATTCCGCACCGGCGCATGCGGCGGGCGTCCAGACGCTAGAGCGCTGTCGGCAATGCGACTTGGACGAGCGGCAGGGTGAAGACGGCTGTCGTTCCTCTCCCCATCTGGCTCGTCAGCGAAATGCGTCCGCCCATGCCTTCGACGAGCTGTCGCGTGATGGAGAGTCCGAGACCCGAGCCGCCAAAGCGGCGCGTGATGGAGCCATCGGCCTGCACGAAGGGCAAGAAGACATCCTCCAGCTTGTCTTGGGGGATGCCCACGCCGGTGTCCGTCACGCGTGTCGTGAGGCAGGCGGCCTCGGCATACACGGAGATGCTGATCTGACCGCCTTCGGGCGTGAACTTGATGGCGTTGCTCAGCAGGTTGTTGAGCACCTGCGTGAGGCGTTGCGGATCCGCCAGCACGGCTGGCAACTGCGCGGGGAGATCAAGCTTCAAGCTGAGCTCTTTGCGATCCAGCAGCGGCCGGAGCGCCTCGGCGTCGTGAACGATCGCCGCTTTGAGATCGAGCGGCTCGCAGGCGATCGCGAGCTCGCCCTTCTCGAGCTGCGCCGAATCGAGCAACGCGTCGATCATCTCGCCCAGGCGCGCCGTGCCGAGGCGCATGTAGTGGAAGGAATCGTGCTGACTCGCCCCCAGCGACTCGGCAAGCGTGTCTTCGAGCAGCTCCATATGCCCCATGATGCTCGTCAGTGGCGTGCGGAGCTCGTGGCTGACGATCGAAAGGAAATTGCTCTTCATCTCGCCGAGCTGCTCCAGTTGGCGATTCTTCTGGCGCAGCGCCTGCGCGGTCTCATCGAGCATGAACACGGCCATGCCCATGCCGATCAGCAAATCGAGCGCGCCTGAAACCCAGTATCCCACCCAGAAAAGCGGCGTGCCGATAAACACGGGATACGTGAAGACCCAGAGCCCGAGCATCAGTACCGGTCCTCCGAGCCAGCGGAAGTTACGCCTTGGATCCGCGGTGGGCAAACTCAGGATCGCCACACCGAGCGTGGATTCGCTTCCGCTCAAGATGAGCGCCGTCGGAATCATCAGCATTTCGTATGGCGCGCGCAGCACTCCCTGAACCAAAATCGCGAGCACGAGAACCGTGACGCCGACGACGTAAATCCGCCAGGGAGGCATGCGCCAGCCGCGAATGCGGCAGGCGGTCCGAACGAAAAACCACGACGCCGTGATGGCCCCGATTCCAGGAAACAAGTGAAACGGCAGCGTGTCGCCGAAGCGAATGCGTAGCCCGTCGCCGAGCACGGCGAGGAAGACACCGCTGTAGGCGCCGATCCACTCCTGGAAAGTGGCACTCGGATAGCGCGTCGCAATCAGCCAGGAAACGAGCAGTACCAGGCCTAGGCCGGTGACATTGAAGAGATTCGCGAACTCGAGAACGTTCATCGCCTAATGGGCCGTCTGAGGACTCAATTGAGCGGCGGCTGCCACGGGCAGGGTGAAGGTGACCGTCGTGCCGT
Organism: Oscillatoriaceae cyanobacterium; assembly: GCA_036703175.1. GTDB lineage: Bacteria > Cyanobacteriota > Sericytochromatia > S15B-MN24 > JAQBPE01 > DATNPP01. The sequence goes on along the minus strand of DATNPP010000101.1, from coordinate 10,217 downwards.
GGTCGAGCTGGCTCGTCAGCGAGATGGTGCCACCCATCGCTTCGACGAGCCGGCGCGTGATCGACAAACCGAGGCCGCTTCCGCCGTAACGTCGGGTCAATGAGCCGTCGACTTGGACGAAAGGCTCGAAGACCTCTTCCAGTTTGTCTGAGGGGATACCGATGCCATTGTCGCTCACGCGAACCGCGAGAAAATTGCCGTCTTGCGCAAGCTCGACGCCGATTTTGCCCCCCTCGGGGGTGAACTTGATCGCGTTGCTTAGCAGGTTGTTCAGGATTTGCGTGATACGTTGTTCGTCGCCCATCGCCTCCGGCAATCGATCTGGCAAAAGCACCGCCAATTGAATTGTTTTGGTATTGGCCAGCGGCCTCACGACTTCAAGGTCTTTGAGGATGATCTGCTTGAGATTGACCGGCTCGCGGGCGATCGCCAACTCGCCGGCGTCCAGCTGAACGGAATCCAGAAGCGTATCGATCAAGGACCTGAGTTGTCCTGACGCGCGTCGCATGTGGCCGAAGAAGTCGTGCTGCTCGGTCGTGACCGGTCCCGCTAAGCCGTCGTCGATCAGCTCCATGTAACCTTGAATGCTCGCCAGAGGCGTGCGTAACTCATGGCTGACGGTCGAGAGGAAATTCGTTTTGATCGCGTGTAGTTGTTCCAGTTTGAGGTTCTTTTCGCGCAGTTCCTCCGCCGTCTCCTCCAATAGGAAGACGACCATCCCGATACCCACGAGCAATTGGAACAGGCCGGAGATCCAGTACCCGAGCCAAAACAACGGAGTCGACGAAAGGAACGGATAGGTAAGCACCCACAGCCCCAGGCCAATCATCGGCCAGCCCACCCAGGGGACCGTGCGCTTGAACATCGTCGTCTCGCGGCGCACGAGGCACCAACCAAGCCAACAAAGGCCGGCGGGAACGCTGAGCGCAGGCAAGCCGACAACCACCATCTCGGGCGCTTTTAGCGCCATTGCCGAGCCCTGCGCCAGAAGCAACGCCGCGAGAGATGTGACGAAGATTCGCCAGGGAAGAGGTTTTCCGTCTAACTCCCGACCTGTTTGGACGAAATACCAGCACGAGAGCGAGACACATATCGTCTGGCCAAACTCGGCCACGGCGGCGCGGTTGAAGTGTGTGACAACCACATCCAGGGCCACGAAGATCGCCGTCCAGGCGTACGCCCGTGTCCACTGCCGGAAGAAGGCGCTCGGATACTTGCGCGAGACCAGCAGCGAGATCAATAGCACGAGCCCAATTCCGGAAATGTTGAACAAGTTCGCGAATTGTTGGAGGTTCATGCAGCGTCCAGAGCGGCCGAGGAAGAGCGTGCATTAAAGAGTTTAACACACTTTTGGGACGCCACGGGGTTCATGTTAAGCGAGCAAGACTGCGATGTTAATCTTGGGACGGAATCCTGTCTTCCTATAGCTTGCTTGATGGCGCGGGTATGAAGAACTCGCGCGGTTCAGTGGGATACTCGTCTGTTGTGGTGCGAGGAGGATGAGGATGGGCAAGGTCACGGACATGATCACTCTGGTGGACTCGATGTTCACCGAGGCTGCCAACCAAGGATTGATGCTGCAAACAGCTGAGGGCAGCGAGCATGAGGGTCGAGAAGTCCGTTTGGACGGCCGACGTTTGATCAACTTCGGCTCTTGCAGCTATCTGGGTCTTGAGACCGACGCACGGCTTCGCCAAGGCGTCATCGACGCCGTGACGCGCTATGGAACTCAGTTTTCTTCATCACGAAGCTACGTGTCGTCGCCCCTATACCAGGAAGCCGAGACGCTGATTTCGCAGATTTTCGGGGCACCTGCGCTCGCGGCCTCGTCGACGTCGCTCGGCCATTTGGCGGCGATTCCGGTGCTCGTCGGCGAGGACGACGCCATCATCCTCGACCAACAGGTGCACCACAGCGTGCAGACCGCCGCCAATCAGACGCGGCTGCAAGGAACCCATGTCGAGATCATCCGCCACAGCCGTATGGACCTCTTGGAAGAGCGCCTCGCGGATTTGCAACGTAAGCACCGGCACGTCTGGTACATGACCGACGGCGTCTACAGCATGTTCGCTGACTGCGTTCCGTTGGAACATGTGAGGGAGTTGCTGGAGCGGAACGAGCAGTTTCATTTCTATGTCGACGATTCGCACGGAATGAGCTGGACCGGCCAGAACGGCCGGGGGCACGTCCTGGGGCGCTGCCCGATTCATCCCCGAATGGCCGTGGCCGCGTCGCTGAACAAGTCTTTCGCCTCATCCGGCGGCGCGCTGGTGTTTCCGGAAGCGGAGTTGCGCCGCAAGGTGCGGACTTGCGGCGGGCCACTCATGTTTTCGGGCCCCATTCAACCGCCGATGCTGGGCGCGATCATCGCGTCGGCAAAGATTCACCTTTCAGAAGAGATTACGGTCTTGCAGACGGCGCTCATGGAGCGCATTCGGTATTGCAACCGATTGCTCCAGGAGTACGGCTTGCCGGTTGTCGCTTTGAGCGAGACGCCCATTCGTTATGTCGGTATGGGCCTTCCACGCGTGGCCTACACGATGTGCCGGCGGATGATGGAACGTGGCTTCTACGTGAATCCGGCGCCGTTTCCGGCCGTGCCGATGAAGCAGGCGGGCGTACGTTTCACGCTGACGCTCCATCATTCGCTCGAGGACATTCGCGCGATGCTGGAGACGATGGCCGAACTGCTGCCCGGCGTGCTCGCGGACGAAGGCACCTCGCTCGAGGAGATTCGCCAACAGTTTGGTTTGCCCACGCCCATCATGGCTTCGGCGCCGCTGGATGCGTCGATTGAGATTACGGTCGAGACAGCCGAACCGGTGGTGCTGAAAATGCAGCACGAGACCACGATCGAGGCGATCGCGCCCGAGCAATGGGATGCTCTGTTGGGCGATCGCGGCTCCTTCAGTTGGGCAGGCATGCGGATGCTCGAAAAGGCCTTCCAAGGTCAGCAAAAGCCGGAAGACAATTGGGGCTTTCACTACTACATCGTGCGGGATGCCCAAGAGCAGCCGGTGGCCGCTACTTTCTTCACCGATGCCCTCTGGAAAGACGACATGCTTTCCGCGGCGCGCGTGTCCGCGAAGGTTGAACAGGCCCGTCTTCACGACCCCTATTTCTTGACGTCGCGCATGTTGGCGATGGGCTCCTTGTTGACCGAGGGCGATCATCTCTTCCTCGATCGTTCGAAGGACTGGCGCCAATCGCTGACGCTCATTCTGCGGCATGTGAGCGAAGAGCAGGAGCGCGTCGGCGCTGCCGGCATTCTGTTGCGCGATTTCGATGCCTTCGATGAGGAACTGGCGTCGTTCTTGTCGTCGGAGGGTTTCGTCAAATCGGCGAGCTTGGCGAGCGCCGCGCTCGAGCTCGATTGGCGAGAAGAAGACGAATTTCTCGCACGCCTCTCGCAAAAGGCTCGCCGTCACCAGAAACGAGAGGTCATGCCCTGGAACGCGGCCTATTCCGTCGAGGTTCTCGATGCGCATTCGCGCACGCCGAGCGACGAGGAATTGGCGCACTTCCATCGTCTCTACCTCAACGTGAAAGAGCGCAACCTCGGCCTGAACACCTTCGCGTTGCCGGAAGGCCTCTTTGCAGAAATGCTCGCGAGCGGGACATGGGAGCTCGTGCTGCTACGTCTGAGCCCGGAATTCGGCGGCGCTGAGGGCGATTTGCCGGTGGGGGTCTCGGCGTCTTTCGTCGGCGAAAAACACTACGCGCCGCTGGTCTTCGGGCTCGATTACCGCTTCGTGGAGTCGCACGGCGCTTATCGCCAATTGATGCGGCGGGTCATACAGCGTGCACAGGCCCTCGGCAAGGAGCGTATCTTCCTCGGCTTGGAAGCCGCCCTCGAGAAGAGTCGCTTCGGAGCCAAGTTGCAGCAACGCAGCGTCTTCACGCAGTTCAAGGAACACTACAACATGGAACTGCTCGCCCAATTCGCAGCGAGCACTTGAAGGCACGGCTCCGGCGAGATCCAGGCGGGTCTCGCCGATTGGCTCGCCCTCGAACAACGCCTACAACGGCGCACCGTTCGGAAATTTTGGCCTTTGCGGAACTTGGCGAACGCTGGCCCGATCCGCGCCGGAAGCGAACTCACACTCCCTTGCTTGTTGGCGAAGGCGTCCAACGCCCTACCCCTCGATCAGCACCTTGAGCGGCCCGCCATGCTTGTCGAGCACGCGCACGGTCGTGACGCCGTTCATCTGCAGGAACTGCAAATCCACCACGCTGTTGCCGATACGCAGCCCGCGCAGATACACGTTCTCCACCCAGCTCGGCAGTGACGGCTGCTTGATCAGCAACTGGTGCTTGCTCGCGTCCGGATTGAGCCCCAGCACCGACTGCAGCAGCAGGAACGGCGCGCCAGCGGCCCAGGCCTGCGGGCTGCAGGCCACCGGGTAGGGCACCGGGCGATCGCTGTCGCTGGCCTTGGTGAAGCCGCAGAACAGCTCAGGCAGACGGTAGTACGGGAACTGCAGCGAGGCGGCGTAGAGCGCGTCCATGATCTGCAGCGCGCCCGCGACGTCGCCGTTGTCCGCGAGGCCCTTGGCGATCAAACTGTTGTCGTGCGGCCAGACCGAGCCGTTGTGGTAGCTGAGCGGGTTGTAGGGCGGCATCTTGGCGCTGATGGTCCGGATGCCCCAGCCGCTGAACATGTCTTGCGCCAGCATCTGTTTCGAGACAATCGGCACGCGCGCCTCCTCGATGATGCCGCTCCACAGGCACTGGCCGCAATTCGAGGCCAGCGTGCGCACCTGGCGCTTGTCCTTGTCCAGCGCGATCACGTAGAAGCCGTCTTGCTCGGACCAGAAGGCGTGGTTGAAGGCCTGCTTGAGGTCTTCGGCCTCGCGCACCAGGCGATCGCCCATCACGCGCAGATCCATCAAATAACACAGCTCGGCCAATCGGCGCTTCGCGTCGTAGACGTACCCTTGCACCTCGACGACGGCCACGGGCGGCTCGGCGATGCTGAAGTCCGGAAAGATGTTGCTGGTGCTCGAATCCTTCCAGCACTGGTTGAACAGGCCCTTGGGGGATCGCGTCTTGTACTCGAGAAAGCCGTCGCCGTCCATGTCGCCGAAGGCGTCGATCCACATGAGCGCTTGCTCGGCGGCGTCCCACATCTCGCGCACGAACTCGAGATCGCCCGTCCAGCGGTAGGTCTCGGAGAGCAGAATCAAAAATAGCGGCGTCGCGTCGATCGTGCCGAAGTAAGGCGAGTGCGGCACCTGGCCGAGGTTCGCGAGCTCGCCGAAGCGCACCTCGTGCAAAATCTTGCCGGGGTCCTCGTCGCGGTAATCGTCCGTGTCTTTCGCCTGGTACTTCGCGAGGTAGCGCAGCGTGCCCTTGGCCAGCTCGGGGCCCAGCATCAGGCTCTGGATCGCCGTGATGATCGCGTCGCGCCCGAAAGGCGAGGCGAACCACGGAATGCCCGCCACGATGTAGGGCCCCGTGCCTTCCATATAGGTCGTGAGCGAATCCAGGTCCAGCACATTGCGCGCGAGGACCATGTTGTAGACCTCGTTGTCGCTCGAGAGCTGCGTGAACTTCGACTGACGCGCCTTTTGCTGCGAGGCGAGGCGTTCGGTCATGGCCGCATAGGTCTCGGTCGACACGTCGTCGCCCGGCTTCAGCGGCTCGGAGGCGACCAGCGGCGGGTTGGGGCTCGCCGGCTCGGCGATCGGCTCGACGAGGTATTCCAGCGCGCTCAATCCGCCGCCGCCGGGGACTTCGAGCTCGAAGATCGCTTCGATGCCCGTGGCGAGCTTGACCGAGGTCGGGCGAATCTCGGTCGGCTGGACGCGGAAGGTGATGCGCGTCTTGCGCAGCAGCTTGTCCGCGCCGAGGTAGGCGAGCGTCACCTGGTCCGATTGAATCTTGGGCTCGAAGAACACGCCGCGCTCGCCGCGGAAGGCGCCGCGCACCTCGAACATGTCCGAGAAATCGGCGCTGAAGTTGAATTTGAGCCGCAGCTTGACCGGAAAGTGGTTGAAGTTGACGACCTCGAGGCGCTCGAGCACGAGACCGTCGATCAGCCGCGTCGAGGACATGTACAGGCTCTCTTGCGGCACCAGCGTGCCGTCCGGCAGCACCATCTGGCCGTTCATGAACTCGATGCGGCTCATGTGGTTCTGCTCGGCCGAGCTCGCGAGCAGCGTCGGGCTCGTGTCCTCGAGCGTGAACTCCAGGCCGTTCAGAAAGCGCGTGTCCAGAAAGTACAAGCCCGTGCCGCACCCGCAGCCGCTGTAGACGCTGCCGTCGGTGTCGGTGACCATGAACAGGTTGTCCTGCTTGATCACCTGGCGCGTGTGTCGGCACGCCTCGAGGACCGCCGGCACGCCTTCGCGCAGAATGGCGTTCAGCTCGCGATCCAGATGGTAGACCTCGCCGCCGATCTCAAGCGTTTCGGACAACGGGCTGCGCTCTTTGTCGGTTGCCAACGCCACCCCCCCTTCGATTGCGCTCCCCACCGCTTCATATTCTAGTCCGGGGCCCCAAGCGCCACAACGGCCAGGCGTGCGGTAAGCGGGAGAGGAGTTGAAGGGTCCATTAACTGTGATTTAACGATGGAATAACCGATTTTGACGGGGTGCGGGCGACAAATCCCTTGAGCGCGTTCGTGGGGAGGCCCTGCCATGTTCCAGGCCAATTTGCCGGTCGCACTGCCGAAATCCGTCGGAAACTACGGTCGTTTCGCGACGTCGAGCGCACCCAACGCGGCGATCGCGCCGCTCGGCCCCGCCCCGCTCGGCTTGACCGGGGCGCCCGCCGCGTCGTTGCAGCCGGCCTCGAAGCCCGGGTTTTTCGCCAGTTTGATCGCCTGGCTGGAGCGACTCTTCGCGCCGTCGGCGCCGCAGCCGTCGCCTCTGCCCGTTCCCCAGCCCGTGCCCCCGCCCGCGCCGCCGGTGACGCCCGCCCCGGCTCCGACGCCTTCGAGCGGCCCCGGCGCGATTCAGGCTTATTTCACGGACACCTATCTGGGCACGAACAGCGGCCTGAGCTCGGCCGACGTCCGCGCCCGCAATCAGGCCAGCGCGCAGGCCGACCCCAACAATCCGGATCAGCGCCTGGTGCAATTGATCGACTCGGTGCCGGCCGGCGGCACGCTGGACGGCGCGTTCTTCGACATCGAGGTGCCGGACGTGGTCAACGCGTTGTGTCAGGCCGCGCAGCGCGGCGTGCAGGTGCGCATGGTGACGGAGAACGATTACTATCACGCGCCCAACAGCACGGCCGTGCGGGCGCCGATCGCCCAGCTGCAATCCGCCGGCGTGCAGGTGCTTCCGGACGACCGCTCGGGGCTGATGCACGACAAGTTCCTGGTCGCGAACGGCCAGACGGTCTGGACGGGCTCGTACAACATCACCGACGGGGGCACCTACGGCGACAACAACGACGCCGTGCAGATTCAGAGCCCACAACTCGCCGCGATCTACGAGCAGGAGTTCCAGAAGATGTTCGCGGGCAACTTCGGCGACGCGACGGCCGCGAGCGCGCATCCCGCGCCGCAGACGGTCGATGTCGGCGGCGCGCAGGTGACGGCCTACTTCTCGCCCAACTCCAGCGACAGCCAGGGGCCCAAGGCCGCTATCATGCAGGCGCTCGCGGGCGCGCAAAAGAGCATCAAGTTCATGGGCTACTCGTACACGGACAAGGACATGGGCAATTTGATGCTGCAGAAGGCGCAATCGGGCGTCGACGTGCAGGGCGTCTTCGAGAAGGACGAGGCCGGCTCGAGCTACAGCCAGTACCACGCGCTCAAGAACGCGGGCCTCGACGTCCGCGAGGACACCAATCCGGCGCTGATGCACCACAAGGTGATCATCGTGGACGACTCGACGCTGATCCTGGGCTCGTTCAACTTCTCCAGCTCGGCGCAGCACAGCAACGACGAGAACATGCTCGTGATCAAGAACGATCCGCAGCTCGTCGCGGCCTACGAGGCCGAGTACGCGCGCATGCAGCAGCTCAGTGCGTGAAGACGAAGTTGAACTGGTTCCAGTCCGGCGCGTTGTAGCTCCAGCCCAGCAGATCCTGCTTCTTGATCGAGAACTCGCTCGCGAGCGACTCGTTCACGTCGCGGATGTTGTTGTTGTTCGTGTCGTCCCAGGCGTAGAGGTGAATCAGCACGTAGCGCATGCTGCTGGTGAACGTGAGCGTGAAGCGCCCGTCGCCGTCCACCGGCACCAGCGCCGTCGGCGTGTAGATGCCCTGCGGCGTCTGCCCGGCGTTGCCGCCGCGGGTGTGGAAGCTGCCCGGATCGGGGCTGTCGCCCTCGCCGAGGATGTAGGCGACTTTGGGATTGGACGAAAAGCCGCGCGTGAGCGAGCCCGCGATCGTGTACGAGCCCACGTCCTGCTGCAGATCGGTTTGAATGCTCGCCCAGTAGTTGGGGTTGATCACCCCGCATCCGGAAAGCAGGCCAAGCACGGCGAGCGGGCCCAGAAGGTTTGCTTGCCTGGCTTTGGGGTATAAATTCGACAGCTGCATCACTGCATGATCCTTTCGGGCCGGTCGCGACCATTATACCCGCGATCGCCCGCTAGGCGCACAGCCCAAGGAGGTTGACCTTGACAACCAAGCCGCTGGAAAAGACGGAACAGAAGCAGAAGCTCTACGATCCCTACAAGGTGCTGTTGCACAACGACGACAAGAATTCGACGGATCACGTGGTCGAGGCCCTGCTCAAGTCGGTCTCCCAGCTCTCACAGAACGAGGCGGTCGAGATCATGACGGAAGCCCACCACGCCGGCGTCGCGCTCGTGCTCACCTGCCCGTTGGAGCACGCCGAGATGTACCGCGATCGCCTGCGCAGCTTCGGATTGGTCGCCTCGATCGAGCGCAGCTGACGCCGAGCCATCGCCAACTTCACGCCCCGCCCTCCCCGGCGGGGCGTTCCGCATGTTGTCGTCTCGCCCGCAAGGGGAGAGACGACAGTCAGGCGATCACGCGCAGGGCGCCCGGCAGGATCTCGAAGCTGGCCGGGGTGACGCCTGGTTGTTCGCCGTCGATCTCGAGCGGCTGGGGCGTAGCGGTCGTCACGGACAGTCGTCGGGTGCGCCAGTGCGCGACGGCCGGAAGCGCCAGATGGCTGCCCGCGTAGATGCGCGGAAAGTTGAGCAGAAGCTCCCACAGGGGCATTGGACGCAGCAGCACCACGTCCAGCAAGCCGTCGTCCATGCGGGCCTCGGGCAGGGCTTGCATGCCCGCGCCGAAGTAGCGCCCGTTGCCCGCGACGACGAAGAGCGCCTGCTCTTCTCGGCGCGTGCCGTCCTCGAGCTCGAGCGTGAGCGCGAAGGGCTTGAATTCGAAAAGCGTCGACACCGAGCCCAACATATAGGCGGCCGAGCCGCCGACGAAGCTCGGCAGCGTGCGCATCTTGACCAGCACCGCCCCGCTGAGCCCCAGGCTCGCCGTGTTGATGTAGTAGCGCGAGGCTTCGCCGGCATCCGTCGCAAAGCGGGCCAGGCCCAAATCGACGACGCGCGTCTCGCCGCGGCGCAGGCGCGCGATCGCCCCGTCGGCGTCCGCCGGTATGCCGAGCGTCTTGATCAGGTCCGAGCCGGAGCCCGCGGGCAGGATGCCCAGGCGCGCCTCGGGGGCGATCGCGCGCCCGTCGGCGAAAAAGCCGTTCACAATCTCGTGGATCGTCCCGTCCCCGCCGACAGCCACGATCGTGTCCGCGCCCGCTTGAAGCGCTTCGCGGGCGAGCGTCGTCGCTTCGCCGGCCGCGCACGTCTCGCGCGTCTCGAAGCTTAATCCCGCCTCGGCGAGGCGCCTCGCGCTCGAGGGCCAGCGTCGGCCGGTCTGGCCGCCGCCCGAGTACGGATTGACGATGCAGACCGTGCCGGCCATCTCAGCCCCGCGGCGCGCCGAGCGAGGCGGCCAATCGGCGCAGGCGCGCGCCATGCATCGTCTGCTGCGGGTCGTGCTGGGCCCAGACGTCGTATTGCTGAATCGCGCTCAGGGCTTCTTCGCGCCGGCCCGCCGCGGCAAGGGATTCGGCGAGCCGGAAATACAGTCCGCCGAGCACCTCGGGCGTCGCACCCGCCGCCGGATCCAAAGCGGCCTTGAACTGCGCGATCGCCTCGCCGTAGCGGCGCTGGGCGTGCAGCGCGCGGCCGAGGCCGTCGCACAGCGGCACGCGCGCCGGATGGGCGGGGGCCTGGATGCCCGCGAGACCAACCTCGAAGTCCGAGGCCGCGCGGGCG
>DATNPP010000098.1:0-1507 GCA_036703175.1 Oscillatoriaceae cyanobacterium | reverse complement strand
GGATCTCGAGGCCGGCCTGGCGGCACTTCGGCAGGGGCAAGTCGTCTCGGCCGAGGACGCGATCCGTAGCGCCCAGGCCCTCATTGACCAGATCGCGGTCGACTGATGCCCGTCTAACTCACCCAGCCGGCCGCGGGCGACTTCAACGAGATCATCCGCGGTGCGGCGCTCAGGAGCCGGGCGAGGGCAACCGCCCTCCTCGCCGATTTCCAAAGGGCGTTTGAGCAAATCGGCAACCACCCCGGATCCGGCGAGGAGTGGCGCGGGACGACCAAAGGACTGCGCTTCAAGCGGGTGCGGCCCGGATGGCTGATCTTCTACCACGACGTGCCGACCGGACAGATGGTCGACATCGTACGCATCAAGTGGGCAAACGCCGACCTCGAAGACGCCCTCTCGGAAATCCTCTAGCCGCTCGCGAATTGAGCAGAGAGCAACGGGTCGCCGGGCCAGATTGCCTGGCGACCCGTTTTGGTGCGGGCCGCCTCCTGCGGTTGTGCGCGAGCCGCGAAAGTGCGAAAATCAGCAAGCGAACCTTTGACGAGAGTAATGACGAAAAGCTAGCGAGATGAACCGAGCGAGCATTCAAGAAGCCATCGCCAGGGAGCTCGAGCTGATCGCCCGCCTGAACGAGGAAAGACGGCTCGCTTACGACCGCCTGACGGACCTGCAAGCTCAGCTGAAGACGCTGTCGATCAACGATGCCCCTGTCTCTCACGACACCTTGGGGCCGCGAGAGAAGATCGCCTTGTTTCGATCGCTCTTTCGCGGCCGGGACGACGTCTACTACCCCAAGCTCTGGCAAAACCCCAAGAGCAATAAGAAGGGCTACTCGCCGGCCTGCTCCAACGAGTGGGCCCGTCCCCTTTGTGAGAAGCCGCGTGTCAAGTGCGGCGAGTGCCCCAACCAGGCCTTTATCCCCGTCACCGACCGGGTGATCCAGGAGCACCTCCAGGGGCGCCACGTGATCGGGGTCTACGCACTGCTGGGCGACGAGACCTGCTGGTTCCTGGCCGTGGACTTCGACAAGAAGGACCAATTCCGATTGCCGTTTCGCATCGAAACACCTTAGCGCCGTGGTTATAACATTCCGAGAGTACAGCGTGCGCGCCGCGCGTGACTTTCGGACCCAGCGGCCGCGCTTCGCCCTCGGCCTCGCACCCGAGTCGGCACCTTTCACGCGATCGCACCCTCCTTCCAGCATCCACCACCGCCCGTCAGGCCGCGCCGGCACAGGCGCAATAGAGGCAGGCCAACGAAGCTCGATCCCCTGTGGCGTTGGAAAATCTCGAGGGCGACGGACTCAAAATATACCATTGATGCCATATGTGTTCCGTGCTATAATTTCACCATGAGCTGGGAGGTCGTTGCCACAGAAGAATTCGAAGCGTGGTTCAAGGCCCAAGCCAAACCGGCGCAAGCCAAGCTCGACATATGGATCACGGTGCTCGCAGAGCAAGGCCCCACGCTTCCCGTTCAGTACAGCAAGCCGATTGTCACCTCGCGC
>DATNPP010000017.1:0-8201 GCA_036703175.1 Oscillatoriaceae cyanobacterium | reverse complement strand
TGACGTTGCCCGTGAGCACGATGACGCCGAGGTGCTTGAGCGTGCTCGGATCGACCGTGAAGCGCAGCGTCCCGTCGGCGGGCGACTGGCCGGGGAGGTAGACGCCCGTGACCCGCGCCAGCGGATAGCCCGTGCGGGCATAGTAGGCCTCGATCGAGGAGATCTCGTCGGGCAATCGATCGGGATTGTACGCGTCGCCTGGATTGATCGGCAGGGCTTCGAGCAAACCGGCCTCTTGCAAGGGGTTCGCCCCCGGAAAGAGAATGCGCGCCACGCGCGACTGCGGCCCCTCGTCGACGTGCACCACCAGCGTCAGCTGGTTCCCTTTCGGATCGAGCAGGCGATCGACGCCCGTGACGCGCGCGGACAGAAAGCCGCGCGCGCGGTAGGTGGCGGGAATGGTGTCGAGGTCCTTTTGCCAGGTGCTCGGCACGAACACGCCGCCGCCGAGGAAGTGCTTGGGCTGCGTCTCGAAAGTCGAGAGCAAATTCTGGTCGTCGATCGCGTGATTGCCGGCGAAGCGAATCGCCTTGATCGTCACGTGGGGCCCGGCGGCGACCTCGAAGACGATCGAATAGCTGCCGTCCGCCTTGCGAGTGAGCGTGTGCGTCACTTTGGCGTCCGGGTAGCCGTGCGCGACGTACAGCGCCTCGAGGGCCGCCGCGCTGTCGTCGAGCTCGGCCGGGCTGTAGGAGCGATCGCGATACACGCTCACGGCCTTACTGAGCGTGATCGCCGGCAACAGCACGTCGCCTTTGACCGCCACCACGCCCTTTTGCCCGGCGTCGATCGCGATCAGCAGCCCCACGTGGTCCGGATTGGCGTTCAGCACGTCTTGATAGCTGGCCGTCTTCGAGCCGTCCGGCAACACGAAGAGCTGCGTCACGCGCCCGTTGAGGTACGCCTGGCGCTCGAGGGCGTCGTTGAGGTTGGTGAGGCCCTGAAACACCTTGTCCCGCACCAGGCGATCGCCCGCATGCATGCCGAAGACGTTCTCGACCTCTTTCGGCTTGAACGGGCCGCTGAGCGGCACCTGCACCGAGCTGACGGTGAGGGGCTTGCCTTCCTGGACATTCACCAGCAGCTTGGCCATACCGGCGCGCTCGGGCACGACGCGCATCGTCGCGGTGGCGTGAAGAAAGCCCTCGCGCGTGTAGCGGTCGTGAATCGCTTGCGCACTGCGCGCGAAGGCGTCCGCGTTCGCCGCCTGTCCCCACGTGAGCCCGAGCGCGCGCGCGAGCGTGTCGCTGTCCAGGTGCGCGTTTCCGTGGAATTGCCAGGAATCCAGCAGCAGCTGGCGTTGAAATCGGAACGTCAGCGCCACGCCGCCGGGGCTGGGCGTCTGCTCGACCTCGATGCCCACGAACGGACCCTTGGTGTAGAGCAGTTCGAGCGTGCGGCGCACCGCCACGGGGTCGTAGGGCGCGCCGATCTTGATCTTGATCAGGTGTTGCAGCGCGACGGCATCGACCACGTCGCCGGCCACGGACACGTTCGTCACGATCGGCGCCGCGGGCGGGGCGGTTTGCTCCGTGGCGGGGGCGGCGATCGCGAAGGTCAACAGGGCGGACAGAAGCGCGCGCATGATCATCTCACCGTGAACTGGTATCGGGCCGAGGCGTTGAAGTTGCCGTTGAGATCCTGCTGCAGATTGAGCACGACGTTCTTCGTGAGCTGGTACTCGAACGTCACCAGGCGCGTGGGCGTCTGCCCGTTGGCCGCGGTGAGGTCTTGCGAGTAAGTCACCATCAGCTTGTCGCTGATGCGCTTGCCCACCGTGAGGCTGCTGCCGGTGGCCTGCGTGGGGTTCACGGAGCCGGGCTGAATGCGCAGCACGTTCACGATGCCCTGCTGCGAGACGCCCTTGCCGATCTGATTCAGCAGGAACGTGCCCGCGCCGCTGAAGCCCTGCCCGCCGGAGCCGAGCTGCTGCGGCGTCTGGCCCGTCGCGAGCAGCACCAGCACGTCCTGTTGCGGCAAAAAGGGCGTGCTCGTCATGTCGAGCTTGAGCGACTTCGGCTCGCCGTTCGCCTGCACCGTGACGTCGTAGTTCTGCACGCTCGTGCCCGCGATGACGTGCACGTAGGGCTTCAATCGGTTCGGATCGATGAAGTCGACCGAGGCCTCCTGCAGCGTGTAGGTGCGGCCGTTCAGTGTCACCGTGCCGGACACGGCTTCCGCGCGGCCGACGATCACCGGGCGCGTGACGGTGCCGAGCACCAGCAGATCGGCGCGCAGCTCACCATCCGCCAAGTTGTTCTTGACCATGAACTGGCCGGGCGACACGACCTGCACCCGCAGCGCCAGATTGCGCACGAAGGGCATGCGCGCGTAGGCGGGCGGCGCGCCGCCGCCGGACTTGAAGAGCCCACCCGTCAGGTCGATGTCCTGGCTGTAGGCGCCCTGCAAGACCTGCACCTGGCCGTCGAGCCGCGAGGCGTTCGGCGTGCCCGAGAAGGCGAGATCGGCGTTCACGAGCGCGCTGGCCTTCGGCACCTTGATCGCGACTTCGGTGGCCGACAGCTGCAGATTGAGGTTCACGGGCTTGAAGTGCCGGTCGAGCTGCGCGCCGCCGAAGGCCTGGACGCTGCCGCTGTAACCGAGGGTCGCCGAGAGGTTGTCGAGGAAGACGCGGTTGTTCGCGAGGCGCACCGTGCCGTTGAGGTCGTGAATCGGCTCGGGCAGATTGCGCGTCGACAGCTCGCCGTTGCGCACCGTCAACGAGCCGATCACGTCGGGCGCGCCCAGCGTGCCGGAGAGCTGGCCGTCCACGACCGCGGTGCCGGCGGCGCCGGCGAAGTTGGTCGGCGAAATTTTCTCGAGCAAGGCCAGATTGAGCGTGCCGCTGAAGGTGAGATCGGATGGCGTGCCGAGCCCGGCCCGCCCGCACACGGAAAGGTTCGTGCCCGTGCCGCGCAGTCGAAGCCGCTGGAAGGTGAGCACGCCGCCGCCGTATTGCAGTTGAATGGGCCCGTTGTTCGCCAAGGTGAGGTCGGGATACGCCACCGCGAGCGTCGTCAGGTCCACCTGGGCCATCAGCTGCGCGGGTCGATTCAAGGGACCGTGCAGCACCACCGTGCCGCTCACGCTGCCCGAGGACGGCAAGGCGACTTGGCCCTTCGCCGGCACGAGCGCCAGCAGGGGCGCGAGTGAAGCGTTCGCGAAGCGCAGCGTGAGGGTGCCGCCGCTGCCCGCGAGGGGCAACGCGCCCTGAATGCCCAGGGCCTTCGCGAAGACCTGGCCCGTCACCGCCAATCGGCCGCCCTGCACGCCCGCGCGAATCTGCGAGGCCCCGTAGCGCTGGCCCTGGTAGGTGAACGCGCCGACGTCGATGCGGGCCTGAAGCTGCGGCGACGCGAAGGTGCCCTTGCCACTGGCGCTGAGCGCGATCGGCGTGCTGGTGGGCAAGCCGGGCGGCGGGCTCACGCCCAGCGAGCCGAGGCCGCCCACGGACATGCCGGTGGTGTGCACGGCCAACGTGTAAGCCTTGCCCGCGAGATCGAAGCTGCCCTTGCCTGCGAGGCGCCCGTGCGGCAAGACAGCGACCAGATCGGACAATTCGAGTGTCCCCTTGGCGAGCCCATCGCGCGGCGCGTCGTAGTGAAACGGCGAGGACAGGCTCGAGAAATTCTGGCCCCGTAGGCTTCCATTCCTGGCGCTAAGCGAGCCCGCGATCGCAAGCCGCTGATTCAGCGTGCCGTTGAGCGCCAGCGACGCCGACTTGAACGCGACGGTCTTGCCCCACTGCGTGGGCCCCGCCTGAACATTGGCGTGCAGCGCGAGGGATTGTGCCGTGCCGGTCGCCCGGCCACTCAGCGTCATGGCGCCGCCTTGCAGGTTGCGGACGCCGAAGAGGCTGGCGATCGCCGGCGCGTCCCGCACCGTACCGTCGAAGACGAGAGCCGAGTTGCCGTGCAGGTCGACCGTGCCGCGCGCGTTCAAGCGCGAGTCGCCGAGCGCGAGCTGCAGCGGGTTCAGCCCGATCGTACTCGGCGAGACGGCGAGATTGCCGGTGGCGCGCAGCGGCAGCGCACGCTGGGCACCGGCGACGGCCGCGGGCACCATCGCCTGGCCGCTCAGCGTCAGCGGCCCCTCCGCTTGGAAGTCCTTGCCCGCGCCCACGATCGTCATGGTCGTGCTGCCGCGCCCCGCGATCGGCACGCGCACCAGGCGGAACACCCGATTCAGGGCCGCGAGGTCGACGTTCCGCGCGGCGGCCACCAGGGCGTAGCGCGGCGGCTGCGCGAGCTGGACGTCGCCGTGGCCGGTCAGAGTGCCGCCCAGCGTCTTTGCCGTGAGCGTTTCGAGCGTGAACGTTTTGCCTCGGCCGATGAGCAGCGCGCTGACGTGGCCGTCGAGCGGCGCGTGCGCGACCGGGAAGGTGCGGGTCACCTCAGCCAGGCTCACGTCCGTGAGACGCGCCGTGAGCGCCACGTCCGGATGCGCTGAGAGCCCGACGGCCCCGTGTGCCGAGATTCGGCCTCCGAGAAGCGCCGCGTGCAGGCTCTCGATCTTCAATCGACGGCCCTGGAAAGCCAGTTCGGTCGCGGCCTGGACGGGCAGCGCCGCCCGATTGCCGATCGCCCCCCGGCCGAGGGTCACCGCAGTCGCCAGGTGCGCGCTGCCGGTGAGGTCCGGCTGGCGGAAGCCCGTGCCGGCCAGGCTGACGCGCCCGCTCAGCTCACCGCTGACGGGCAGCTTGCGCGGCGAGAAGGCGGCGATCGCCGCGACGCCCAGATGATCGAGCGTCGCGTCGAGGCTGTACCGCGGGGTCGTCGCCAGGGGCGCGACGCGGGCGTTGCCCGCGAGGCTGCCGCCGAAGGCTGCCAGGCGCAAATGGTCGAGCGCGAGCGTCGCGTGACGCCACGCGAAGTCCGTGTTGCCCGCGAGGGGCACCCGCCGCCGGGACAGCGGCACCTGACCGTCGACCTTCAAATGGCCGTCCGCCTGGATCGCTTGCGCCGTCAAGGCGTCGCCGACCGCGTGCACTTGCGCCGTCACGCTGCCGGTGAGCCCTTGCAAGCGCCCCGGCGCCAGGGCCTGGCGCGCCGCGGCCAGTTGCAGACCGTTCAGGCGCGCGACCAGATCCAGCGCGCCCCGTTTGGTGAGCGGCACGCGGCCGCTCGCGTCGACCGTGCCTTTCCAGAGCAGGGCGTGCAGGTTGCCGATTTGCAGCGATTGCGGCGTGGCGACGATCTGGGCCGCCAGCGCCGGAACCGAGACGCCGTGCGCGGCCAGGTGCTGCCCATGCAACGTGGCGGCGAGCCGGGGGTGTTGCGTGTCGCCGCGCAGCGCGAGGTCCGCCTGGACGGCGCCGGCGATCGCCTCTTTCGGCACGAGATCGGCGAACTGCGCAATCTCGGTCGAGAGCTGGCCATCCAGTCGCAATTGCGGCGCCTTGGTATTCAAGGCCGTCACGTCGCCGCGGGTGGCCAGATGCGTTTGCCCTGCCTGGAGGGTGAAGGCGTCGAGATGCAAATTGCCGTCCGCGAAGCGAAAGCGGCTCATGAAGGCCTTGAGCGCTTCATGATGGCCGCGGAAGCGCAGTTCGCCGTCCGGAAAATCCACCTGACCGGCGGCCTGCGGCTTGCCGAGATCGAGCGCCAGATCGGCCCCGACGTGGTCGGCGGCCGCCGAGAGCCGGCGCGGCGGATCGAGGTACTGGACGCGACCGCCTGAGACGACGAGCCGTTGCAGGCCGATGGTGGAACCTTTGGTCTGCTGCTTCTTCTGGGCCTTGGGCAGCAACGCGTCGAAGTTGTAGACGTCGCCGTGCTCGTGGATGATCGTCGCGCGCGGATCGATCAGTTGCAGCTTGCGGATCGTCAGTTGGCCGTGCAGCAAATCGACGCGATCCACGCTGACGATCGCCTTTCCGGCCCGAAAAATCGGCTTGCTCGGTTGCTGCGGGGCGGCGATCGCGAGGTCGACGACCTCGATGCGGCCGGCCAGCGCGTTCACGCCGACGCGCGAGAACGTCACGTTCGCGGGCAACTGATGCGCGAAGCGCGCCACGGCCATGTGGGCCATGCGGGTCGTGAAGCTGCGATTGGAGAGCAATCCCAGCGCGATCGCGGCCAGGACACCCACGACGGCGAGCACCACGAGGGCCCACTTTGCGCCGCGTTTCAATCCGATTCCTCCTCCGTCTGTGTCGGGGACTCTATTCAAGCAGGCATTCGGAACTGTCGCCATCTTTACAAATTTTTACAAAGCGCGCAAGGGGCGGATCGTCCAGTTGAACTCGCACGGGGATTGATGTTCTGACATTTGACATGCGTTATGGCAATAGTTAATATCTTGTAACGATTAGGAGCTAAGAGCCGCGCCCGGCTAGAAAGGTGAGGCCCATGGTCCCGATCCCGTTTCCGCTGGCAATCTCATCGAGCCTCTATGGGCGCGACGCCCTGCCGGACGCCCTGCCCAGGCTCGCGGAGCTCGGCTTCCGTGCAGTCGAGCTGGTAGCCGACGTGCCCCAGCTCTTTCCGGCGCACTGGAGCGTCGGCCAGGTCGCACGCCTGGCCGAGCAGATCGAGGCGCTCGAGCTGCACGTGACCGGCCTCTCGGCCGAGACGGGCCGGGGCTTTTTCTCGCCGATACCGGCCGGCGCGATCTACGAGCCTGCGCTCGTGAGCCCGCAGGCCGCGCCGCGTCGCTTGCGCCTGCAGCATCTGCAGCGCTGTTTGGACTTCGCCTTCGCGCTCGGCGCGCCGTGCGTGGTGCTGAACAGCGGCCCGTGCCTGCCCGGCATTGCGCCGCCGCAGGCCTGGGAGGCGTTGCTCGAAGGGTTGACCGTGTTGCTCTCGTACGCCGAGGAGCTGGGCATTTTGCTCGCGATCGCCCCACGCCCCGGCCACGTGATCTCCCGCGTGTCGGACTTTCGGATTCTCGCGAACGAACAGCCGCATCCGTTGCTCGGCTTGCACCTGGATCTGGCGCAGTTGGTGCTGGACGACGTCGGCGAGCTCGCGATCGGCATGGCCGCGGGGCGCATCTGGTCCGTCGCCGTGACGGACGCCAAGCGCCCGCATCCTTATCGGTTGCGCCCCGGCCACGGCGACGTGGGTCTGGCGAGTCTCCTCGAGGCGCTGCGCCGGGTCGAGTTCCGAGGGCCGCTGACCTTGCATCTCGAGAACGAGCAGGAATTCCCCGAACACGCCGCCGCCGAGGCGGTGCAGACCGTGACGGAGCTGGTCGCGAACATGGCGATCGCCAGTTAGCCGAACGCCCCCGGCTTGCCGCCACCGAGATTCCGCATTGCCCTCTCCCCCGGAGGGTGGGAGAGGGATGCCGAAGCCCTGTTCAGGGGCTGAGGCTGGGAGAGGGGGCGACCGCGTCCAGGCCGCAACCTGTGGCACTGACGTGAATTTCTGCTGGCCTGGGGTCGCCCCCGCTCCCAATTGTCCCGCCTGGACGGCGGTCCAATATCCCTCTCCCACCCTCCGGGGGAGAGGGCAATGGCTTACGCGCCTGTTGCGTCAAACGACCGTGAAGGGGTCCACTTGATTCAGCGCCGTCACCGGCACGGCGTCGCCCAGTTTCTCGCGGAAAAACTCCGCCAGAAACGGCACTACCGGCTGCTCGGATCCCACGTGCCCCACCTCGATGAAGCATAGCCCCGCCTGCAGCCCGTCCAGCGCCGCGTGATGCCGCACCTCGCCCGTGATGTACGCCTCGGCTCCCGCGGCGAGGGCCTGTTTGAAGTAGTCGCCGCCGCTGCCGCCCAGCCACGCCAGGCGGCCCACCTCGCGATCGCCGTTGCCCACGTAGCGCACCGCCGGCAGCCCGAGCGCGGCCTTGACCTCCGCGGCCAGACGCGCGAGCGTCCGTGGCGCGGCGAGATCGCCCACCAAACCGAATCCGTACGCCTCGCCGCCGTTTTTAAGTTCGATCACCTCCAGCGCAGGCTCCTCGTAAGGATGTGCCTCGAGAATCGCCGCCGTCACACCGCCGAGCACGCGCTCGTCGACCAAAAACTCGAGCCGCTGCTCCTCGGTATGGGCCTGCGCACCGGGCGTGCCCGCGGCGGGATGCGCGCCCGCAACCGGTCGAAACGTCCCTGCGGCCGGCATCGCATACGCCGAGCGCTCGTAACGCTCGCTGCGACCCGCGCCCGCCGCCCAGGCGGCTTCGCGCACGCGCTCGGCCTCGGCCGTGGGGACGTAGATCGCGACCAGAAAGGCCGCATAGCGCCCGGTCGG
>DATNPP010000008.1:0-4280 GCA_036703175.1 Oscillatoriaceae cyanobacterium | reverse complement strand
CCCTGCACGCGGCTGTCGTTCGAGGACCAGGTCACGTGGGTGTTGACCGTCGAGGACTGGTAGTAGCCCGTGCGCTGCACCCACTGGACGATGTTCGCGCCGACGCCGTGGCTGCCGCTCTGGTTGGTGCCGCCGACGCACTGGTAGTTGCCGTACCAGTACACGCAGCTGCCGTTGTTGAGGCGGTAGTCGTGGAAGCGAACGCCGCCGTTGATGGCCACGCAGCCGTTGTTGTGGTCCACGCCGCCCTCGACGTTCGACCAGACCACCTGCTCGGCCCAGTAGGTGTAGGGATCCGAGTAGTTGTTGCAGGCGTAGCTCTGCAGCGTGTAGTTGGACGCGGTGCTCGCAGCCGCCGGATCCTGGGGCGCCGCCGGCACCGTCATCGTGAACCACGAGCTGCCGTCGGGCGCGGTGTAGAAGCTGTCGCCGTCGTTGACCTTGTCGAGGCCGTTGTTCTTCTTGAGGTTGTCGAGGTAGTCCTGCGCGAGCGGCGAGACCTTGAAGCGCACCGTGATGTTGGCGCTCTGCGTGATCTTCGCGCCGCCGAGGTCCATGGCGTAGGAGTAATCCTCGGGATTCACGACGTTCGCGGTCTCGGTGGGCGGCACCAGCATGCTGGGCGCGTCCGCGCTGTAGTTGCGCGTCACGTGGACCGTGGCGTCCTTGTCCAGCGAGCCGGGCGTGAAGGAGACCTCCATCGTGTCGTCGGAGTTGCGCGCGACGCCGCCGTTCGCGGCCGTGATGGCCGTCGCGTTCTTGTCCTCGGGCACGAGGTTGAGCGCGAAGCCCGGCACGACGGGCACTTGCTGCGAGACGTAGCCCGGCGCGTCGATCTGCATGATCACCGGATCCTTGCCGTTGAAGAGGCCGTCCGGCATGGTGATCTTGCCCGAATCATCCGTGACCAAGCGCTGCGTGCCGACGGTCACCACGGCGCCTTTCAGGCCGTTGCCGCCGCCGTCGCGAATCTGGAACTCCTGCGGGCCGACGCCGCTGGAGGGCGTCTGCAAGCCGAGGCTGTCCGCCTGCTTCTGCAACGCGGTCTGCGGGCGCTGAACCGTGTCGCCGTTGGTTTGAATGCTCGGATTGCCGATCGAGCACGAGGCCAGCAGGGCGGCGGCCAACGGCAGCGGCAGCGCACGTTGCCAGGTCGGGCGGGACTTCTTCATCGGACGGCTCCTCCTCGTCGCAGGGTCTACTGCTTGTAAGGTTCCTATACCCGAAGGCCGTGCGAGCCTTCACACGGCCAAAGTGCCTTAACTTCTTTTTAACGCCAAAAGTGATTGGCGCCTCACGGCATCTGGGGCTCGATCACCTGCACGTTGTCCAGGAACATGCCCTTGGTGGCGGCGCCCGAGGGCTCGAGCACGGTGTCGAAGCGCAACAGGACGCGCTTTCCGTCGTAGGCCGTGAGATCGGCGAAGCGCGTGCGCGTCAAGTCGTAGCGCGCCAACGCCGGCGTGCCGACCGGCGTCCACGCGCCGCCGTCGACCTGTACTTCGGGCTGCACCACGATCGCGTTTTGCGGATCGTCCGAGCCCAGCACGTCGTAGGTGAGCTGGGGGCGCTTGGCCCCGGTGAGGTCGATCGGCGCGACGAGCGTGAGGGTCTGCTCCCCGGCTGCGGGCGTGAAGTTCGAGACGTCCGGCTTGCCGAGGTGCATGACGTAGGCGCCGGTGCAAGTCGGGGCGTGCAACAACGCCCAGTGCGGATTCGCGCTGCCGCCGCCGATCGTCCACTTGCGCGTGCCGTGCTCGAAATCGTCGAAGAACAGAAAGGCGCCGGTCAGCGGCACGTCGGGCGAGGGCTCGCCGTCGCTGACCGCCGTGGGCGTGTTGTCGAACCCGGGCAGATTGAGCGATGAAACCGCATTCTCCGCGTCCGGGGCGTTCGCGCTGCAGCCGACGAGCAAGAGTCCGGCGAGCAGCGCCTTGAACAGTCGCATGGCATGGCCTCCATGTCTGGTTGCTTATGGATTCCATACCCGAGCTGAACGATTGCTTATCGCTCGGCTTCCAGTGGCGCCAGAGCCGCCGGAACGGTGCGCTCGAGCACCTGGACGGCCGGCTTTTGCCCGCGTTCGCGCCATTGCTCGGCCCAGCGCGCCAGCCGCCAGGGCAGCGGGACGCGCGGCGCGCCCACGGTCGCGAGATCGTAGGCCAGCGTGCCGTGCATGGCCTCGCGCACCACGTGATAGGCGAGCTTGGGCGTGCCGTCCCGCCGCACGAGGCCGAAGTGCTCCTCGACGCGCAGCGCCGCATGCGCGCCCACCGGATGCGGCGCGTCGAACAGCTCGTAGAGGTTGATCCAGTGCGCGGTGTTGTGCGGAAAGCGCGCGCGCGTCAGGGCCGTTTGCAAATGGCAGAGCGCAGCGCCGTACCAGTCCGCCATGCTCACCTCGTCGCGCTCGCCCGGAAAGAAGCGGCCCCACTTCAGCGGCCACTCCACCAGGTGGAAGTTCGGCGCGCTCGAGTAACCCACCTCGCCGATCATGATCGCCTTGCCGTGCCAGACCGAGCCGGGCGTGTTCACGTGGCGTCTTGCGATGTCGAGGCACTCCCACTCGAGCGGGCCGGCGCCTGGCGCCCAGGTGTCCGGATAATGATCGAGCGCGATCACGTCGACGGCCTCGCCCGCGCGTTCGAGCAGCAATTGCGTGAAATGCTCCCAATCGAGCCAGGTCCGCTTGGCGGGCAGAAACGGCGAGAGGTTGGCGAGCACGTTGTAGACCAGGCGGCTTTCGGGCAGCTCGGCACGGGCGATCGCGAACATCGCCGCGAGCGTGTGCCAGCGCACGCCCGTGGGCAGCGCGAGCTTGCCGACGCGCCGCACGTCGAAGAGCGCGGCGTCGCCTTTGAGGCCCGCGAGAAAGTTGTTCGGCTCGTTCCAGATCTGCACGAGCGGCAGCTCGAGCGCGCGAACGAGACGGCAAAAGCGTGCCCAGGCCTCGAGAAAAAGCGCTTCATCCGTGTCGAGCAGGGCCATCGCCCATTCGGGCGGATGGTAGAGCAGCACGAACGGCGTGAGGCCGCGCGCCTTCAGTTGCGCGAAGAAGTCGCGGTACCAGGCGAGGGCCGCCTCGTTCACTCCCCAGGGCGTGGGCATCAGCCAGTGCCAGAAGAGATCCACGCGCACGCCCCGTGCGCCCAGCGTCTCGAGGTGCTCGAGGGCTTGCGGCGTCGCGGCTTCCAGCGCGTCCGGCCGCAGCTCGGGATCGAGGCGATTGGGATTGAGATTGACGGACCAAGTAATCAAAGGCGGCTCCTCATGTCATTTTACGCCCTTTTCGGCGCCGGCCGGGAGCCGAGGCCGCGCGCCGCTCAAACTTTTGTAATCCGTCGCTCGAGCACTAAAGCGGACATGTTAAGATGAGGCCTATGTTGCGCCGCGTTTGCTCTGCCCTTCTGCTCACGAGTTTGCTGGCCTCGCCGGCCTGGGCGAACGACGGCCTCGCCGAACGCGCCGATGCGCTGGTGGCGCGCATGGCGCCGAGCGGAAGCCAGGTGGGCGTGAGCGTCGTCGACCTGCACTCGGGCGAGGTGCTGTACAGCCATCAGGCGAACGATCTGTTCACGCCGGCCTCGACGCTGAAGCTGCTGACCTCGTGCGCCGCGCTCGCTGAGCTGGGGCTGCAGTTCCGATTGGTGACGCGCGTCAAGACCAACAGCGTCGTCTCGAACGGCGTGCTGCAGGGCCATCTCTATCTGCAGGGCGACGGCGACCCGACGCTCGAGGCGAGCGATCTCGACGCGATGGCCGCGAGCCTCGCGCGCCAGGGCGTCAAGGAAGTGGCGGGCGACCTGATCGCGGACGCCTCGGCGTTCGCCAACGAGGGCGCCGGCGGGCCCGGCTGGTCCTGCGACGATTTGCCCTGGGGCTACGCCGCCCCGGCCTGCGGGCTCTCGCTGCATCGCAACGAGATCGACCTGGCCGTGAGCCCGGGCGATCGCCCCGGCACGCCGTTGCACGTGGCGCTGACGCCCCGAACGGACTTCGTGAAGCTCGCCTGCCAGGCCAAAACGCAAGCCGCCGACGGCGACGGCAAGCTGGACGTGCGCGATCTCCACGGTTTGGCGCCCGCGGGCCCGATCAGCTGGGCGCTGCTGGGCGGATTGCCGCGCGGCGCCGGAACGCAGGTGCTCTCATGCAGCGTGGCGGATCCCGCGCATTTCACGGCGACCGTCTTCGAAGAAGCGCTCGCGCGACACGGCGTGCATCTCGACGGCCACATACGCCTGGGCGTCACGCCTTCGGGCTCGCGCACGCGCGCCCAGCAC
>DATNPP010000001.1:0-3969 GCA_036703175.1 Oscillatoriaceae cyanobacterium | reverse complement strand
CTGCTGGGCGTGCTCGGGCAGGTCGTTCACGCCGTGCAGCATGATGTATTCGAGCGTCACGCGCCGGCCGGTGATCTCCTCGTACTCCTTGACGACGTTGTGCAGCTCGTCGAGCGTGAACTTGGTGTTGACGGGCACCAGGCGATCGCGCAGCTTGTCGTTCGGCGCGTGCAGCGACAAGGCGAGCGTCAGCTGCAGCTTCTCGTCGGCCAGCTGGCGCATCTTGGGCACGATGCCGACCGTCGAGATCGTGATGTGGCGCATGCCGATGCCCACGCCCTTGTTGAGCAGCCGCACGCTTTCGAGCACCTGGTCGTAGTTGAGCAGCGGCTCGCCCATGCCCATGTACACGATGTTGCTGACGCGACGGCCCATCTCGGCTTGCATCGCGAGCACCTGATCGACGATCTCGCCGGTGGTCAGATTGCGCTCGAAGCCCAGCTGGCCCGTCGCGCAAAAGGCGCACTTCATCGCGCAGCCGACCTGGCTCGAGATGCAGACCGTGACGCGATCCGGATACGGAATCCAGACGCTCTCGATCTCGCGGCCGTCGTGGCCCTTGAACAGGAACTTGGTCGTGCCGTCGGGCGCCGCGCGCCGCACCTCGGGCTCGAGCGCGTGCACCTGGTACTCGG
The DNA here is from genome assembly GCA_036703175.1 of Oscillatoriaceae cyanobacterium. Taxonomy (GTDB): domain Bacteria; phylum Cyanobacteriota; class Sericytochromatia; order S15B-MN24; family JAQBPE01; genus DATNPP01. Next base: position 3,334 of record DATNPP010000001.1, on the reverse strand, counting down.
CCGCCAGCGCGTCGCGGAAACGCTTCGGCAGGTCGCTCATAGCCTCGAGGCTGCGCGCGTTCTTCTCGTAAATCCACTTGTAGAGCTGCGCGCCGCGATAGGCGCTCTCGCCGTGCTGTTCGGAGAGGGCTTGCAGTTGTTCCTTGTTCAGGCCGACGAGGGGTTTCATGCCGTGGGCTCCTTGCGTAGTTTGGCGATGAAGAACCCGTCCACGCCGTGCCGCTGGGGCAACAGCTGGATCATGCCGCCGTCCTCGACATCGCCGCGCCAGCGCTCAGGCAGGCAATCCGCGAGATCGCCGAGTCGAAATTGGGGGTGTTGGGCCAGGAATCGCCGAATGATGGTTTGGTTCTCCTCTGGGCTGATCGTGCAGGTGCTGTAGACCATCGAACCGCCCGGTTTCAGGTTGTCGGCGGCCGTGTCGAGCAGCTGGAGCTGCAGGGCGCCGAGCTCGGCGATCGCCTCCGGCGACTGGCGCCAGCGCGCGTCCGGCTTGCGCGGCAACACGCCCAGCCCCGAGCAGGGCACGTCCAACAGAATGCGATCCGCCGCGGGCAGTCCCGAGAGATCCCGGGCGTCCCGCACCACTGGCTGCACGTTCGTCACGCCCAGCCGCCGGCAGTTCTCCTCCAGCCGCGCGAGCCGATTCGGATGCGCCTCGACGGCGTAAACGACACCCTGGTTGCCCATCAGGGCCGCCAGATGGGTCGTCTTGCCGCCGGGGGCCGCCCCCACGTCGATCACCGTTTCACCCGGTTTTGGCGCCAGGCAACGACTCACGAGCATGGCCGCCTCGTCTTGCACGTACCACCAGCCCTCATTATAGCCCAGCAGCGATCTCACATCCAGGGTTCCTTGCAGCCGCAGCCCCTCGGGCACGACCGCGCTCGGGGCGATGGGCACGCCGGCGCTCGACAGCGCCTCGCATAGCGCCTCGGGCGTCGTGCGCAGCGTGTTCGTGCGCAGCGCGAGATGCGGCGCGCTCACGCTCCATTCGCCGAGGGCCTCGGCTTCGGCGCCGAACGCGCCGTGCCAGCGCTCGGCGAGCCAATCCGGCAGCGCGTAGCGGTAGCGCAAAGCGTCCAGCGGCGCCACCGCGAAGCGCGGCGGCTCGAGCGACGCACGTCGGCGGATCACATTGCGCAGCACGCCGTTCACCAGCTTCACGACCCCCGGATGGCCGTACCGGCGCGCCAGCTTGACGGCCTCGTCCACGGCCGCGGACGCCGGAATGCGTTCCAGGTACAGCAGCTGGTAGGCGCCGAGGCGCAAAATGTTGCGAATCGGCGGCGTGAGGGTGTCGACGGGGTGCTTGAGCAGCTGGTCGAGCGTCCAGTCGAGCGTGCGGCGGCGCCGCGTCACGCCGGCGATGAGCTCGTTGGCGAGGCGGCGATCGGCCGGCTCGAGCGCGTCGAGGCGCCGGTGCGTCAGATTGGCGAACGCGCCGCCGGCTTCGACGGCGAGCAGGTTCTCGAGCGCGACGGCGCGGGCGTTAGCCACCGGCCGCCTCCGCGAGGGCGCCCAGGCGCACGCCGGGCTCGAGGCCGCGCAATCCGTGCGTCAGCTCGCTCGCCGCGCGCGCGGGTTTTCCGGGCAGCTGCACCTGCTTGAGCAGCAGCGCGCCCTCGCCCGTCGCCACGAGCCAGCCGTTCGGCAGCAGCGCGCGCAGCTCGCCGGGCTCGCCGCCCGCGGCGTCGATCACCTCGGTGTCGAGCACCTTGAGCGGCGCGCCGAGCAGCGTCGTGGTCGCGCCCGGCCAGGGCGTCACGCCGCGCACGAGGTCGTGCAGCGCTCGCGCGCCTTGCCGCCAATCGAGCGCGCCGGTCTCCTTGGTGAGCTTGGGCGCCATGGTCGCTTGCGCGTCGTTTTGCGGCACGGCGTCCAGTTTGCCTGCGATCCAGTTGGGAATCTGCTCGACGGCCAGCTGCGCGCCCAGATTGGCGAGCTTGGGCGCGAGCGAGGCGCTCGTGTCGTCGGGGGCGATCGCCATCTCGGCCTTCGCGAGCATCGGGCCGGTGTCCATGCCCACGTCCATCTGCATGAGCGTCACGCCGGTTTTCGTCTCGCCGCGAATCAGCGCCCACTGGATCGGCGCGGCGCCGCGATACTTGGGCAGCAAGGAGGCATGCACGTTCAGGCAGCCATAGCGGGGGATCTCGAGGAACTCGGCGGGCAGAATGTTGCCGTAGGCCACCACGACGATGAGCGCCGGCGCCAGTTCTTTGATTTGCGTCAGAAAATCTTCGTTGCGGCGCAGCTTCTCGGGCTGGAAGACCTTCAAGCCGTGCTCGAGCGCGAGTTGCTTCACGGGCGGCGGTTGCAGCTGCTGGCCGCGGCCGGCCGGCCGATCCGGCTGGCAGACGACGCCGACGATCGGCCAGCCGGCCTGGATCATCGCTTCGAGGGTCGGCACCGCGAAGCTCGGGGTGCCCATGTAGAGGACGGGGTGGTTCATGCGGTCTCCTGCGTCGCTTCGAGTATAGCAAACGCGAAGGGTTCCGGCGCCGAAGCGCGATGCGAACGGAGGCCGGAAGGCCCGCCGCCCCTCCGTTTCAAAGCGGCCGAGAAGGGTATACAGGAGGCAAACGCCGGTTGTGCCCTGATGGAGGATCCCCATGCGCTACCGTTCCCGCTTGATGACGCTCAGCCTCGTGCTGGCGCTCGCCACCGCCTCGGGATGCCTTTCGTCGGTCGACCAGGTCAAGCCGCCGGCCAATCGCACGCAAAACGTGACCGGGCTCGGCAACAAGACGCTCTCGAGCGCGATGCTCGGCGGCCTCGTGGAGATGCCGAGCGGGCAGGTCAATCCCGACGGCACCAAGCTCGCCTATGCGCTCGCGGACATCTCCAAGAACACGCCGTGCGCCGGCGCCGTGGTGACGGTGCGCGACGCGCAGATGAACACCGCGCCCAACTCGGACACCAGCGAGAAGACCAGCGCCGCCGGCAAGTTCACGCTCAAGTCCGTGCCGCCCGACGAGCCGCTGTACGTGATGGCCCAGTTCAGCGGCGTGCAACTCGCCACGATCGCGACGGCCTCGACGAAGAAAGAGGTTCAGGTCACGATCGATCTGGCCTCGACGCTGGCCGCGGCCGGATTGTTGCCGCTCTTCGTGAACAAGGACTCGGCGCATCCCGCCGAGTTCCAGCTCGGCAACCTGAACGTGTCGCTCTACAACGATCTGGTGGCCGCGGTCGAGCACGCGCTCGACGACAGCACCACGATCAAGCCGTCGTCGGCCCTCAAGAACTCGACGAGCGACTTCACGGCCCTGATGAACAAGAACGCCGCCGTGCAGCAGGCCTACAACGCGATCATCGGCGATCTCAGCTC
>DATNPP010000730.1:0-3794 GCA_036703175.1 Oscillatoriaceae cyanobacterium | reverse complement strand
TGGCCGGCTCGTGCTGCTCGCGGCAAACGCCCGCGTAGACGAGCGCGCCGACGTCGCGCATCGTGAGGCCGGCCTCGTCGAGGGCCTTCTCGGCGGCGATCGCCGCGACCTCGCTGAGCGATTGGCCCGGGTTCCACCAGCGGCGCTCGCGAATGCCCGTGAGCGCCTCGAGCTGACCGGCGGGCATGTGCAGGCGCGCATACACGGGCGCCAACCGCTCCTCCAGCGCGCTGGAGGTCACGACGTTGGGCGGCAGCTCGTATTGAATGGCGTCCAGAAAGACCCGGGAGTAGCGCATGGCGTCGATCGATCCGTCCTATTGCAACGTGACGGGCTGGAGGAATTTGACCTCCAGCTTCTCGCCGCGCTTGAGCACGACGTTGCCGCCGGGCATCATCAGCACCACGCCGGTCGCGACGGCCGCGCCCTTGAGTGCGCCGTGCTTTTGGCCGCTCTTGGCCGCCATATGATGCCCCACGATCGCGCCGCCGACGATGATTGCGGCGTTGCGCAGCGTGTGGCCCTGCGGCTTGACGCGCGACAGCAGCCGCACGTCGACCGGAATCGTGGTGCCGTTCGGCTCGCGCAGGTCGTCGAACACCAGGTCCATCGCGCCCTTCTTGTGGAACTTGGCGGCCGGCTCGACGCCTTCGAGGTGGCCGTCGAGCTTCAGGCCCTTGAGCTCCTTGTTGTGGAACCAGCCGGGCTGAAGATCGAGCACGAACGTGTCGCCGCTGTGGGCCTTGCTGGAGTCGAGGGACTGCTCGAGCGTGCCCGTGGCGGTGGTGCCCTTGGGCACGACGTTCGAGGCCGTGGCCGCGAAGGCGGGTTGGGCCACCAGCAGCGCGCCGGCGAGCGCCCCACAAAGCAGGTTTTTGAACTTCATCTCGATCTCCTCCGTGTTCGCGAATGGCCGAAAAGACCATGTCGCGACGGCTTTGTAAAGCGCGCTCATGGTTGCCCCAATCGCAACGTGAAGTCTTGCATCTGGTAGATGACCAGGCCGTCGGCCACCAGCAAGCCGTCCGCCACCAGCAGCCGCTGAGACTCGTCGATGCGCGTCACGACGGCCTCGACCGTGATCTCACGGTTGGTCGGGACGACCTGGCCGCGGTAGATCCAGGTGTGCTTTTCGCCGAGCGCGACCGTCTCGAACGGCGCGTCATCGCCCCAGCGGCTGCGGGCGAAGGACTTGAGCAGTTGGAGCATGCTCTCGAGGCCCAGCGAGCCCGGCATGACCGGATCCTGGTAGAAGTGCGCCGCGAAGAACCACTCGGACGGATCGACGCGCTTGGTGCCGCGGATGTAGCCGAGTCCGTGCGGCCCGCCGTCCGGGAGGTAGGCGGTGACGCGGTCTAGCATCAACAGACGCCGATCCGGCAGGCCGGGCAGCGTGCGCAACTCGGGGGCGATCGCCCGCGCGGCCTCCTCGGCCGACAGCGTGTGGCCCTTCGCGCCGCGCACGCCGACCTGCTGCGCCAGCGCGGCCTTAGTGAAGAAGCCGAAGGAGGTGTCGCCCCGGTAGGCCACGCGCCCGCCGCACCTGACCTCGAGGTCGAACGCCTGAATGATCATGCCGGCGGACTGCGAGACCTTGGTGAGCGTCACGCGCGTCGTGAGGGTGCCGGAGCCCGGCGTCACGGCCTCGAACTGCTCGGCGTTGCCGCCCAGATTGCGGAAGCTCAAATCCTCGTTGCCGGCGAGCGCCGAGCCGACGTAGGCCGCGAGCCAGCCGCACGGCTGCAGCGCGACCTCGAGCAGCACGCCGAAGGGCATGCTGGGTTGCGCGTTGGCTCCGAAGTACCAGGCATCCGGCGGCACGTCGTACTGCGCCTCGCAGCTCGCGCCCGCGCGCAGTTCAAAGGGCTCGCCCACGACCTCGGTGATGCGATCCAGGAACATATACGGCGGCCCGGGCAGGCGCGCGATGATGCGCTCCTGGTCGAAGATGCGATAGGGCTCGCCGAAGGCCTCCGAGGGGTTGCCGACGGCATAGGCGAGAATGCGATCGGTGTCGTAGACGGCGGGCTTGCGGTCATAGGCGGGCCGCTCGGACCCCTCATCCGGCGGGGCCGACGCCCCCTCATCCGGCTTCCGGCCACCCGGCCCCGCCGGGTTCCCTCCGCCTTCGGCGGCCCGTCCCCCACCGGGGAGAAGGGTCACTTCCTTTGGTCTTGGCGGAAAGTCAGGTTTGGAGGTTTGGGTGGGATGATGTCCCCTCTCCCCGGCGGGGGAGAGGGATGTTGGCGACCCGTCCAGGGGAGCCAACGGGGTGAGGGGGCTCCCCCAGAGCGCCTCGAGCGTTTCACGGTCGGAACCGGCCAACCGCACGGACATATCCGTGATCTGCACGATCGGATGCCCGTCGGCCAGCATCAGCGCGTCGGCGATCGCGAAAGGCTCCGGCCCGTAGCCGACCTCCTTGATCGCAATCTCGTACGTGACCACCCGCGTGCTTGCGAGCACCTGGCCACGGCACTTCAAGCGGCTCTGCACGCCCGGCAGCGGCTCGAAGCCCACGCGATCGTGCTCGCCGACCCAGCCCGAGCGCATCAGGAAGATGCGCAACGTGTGCATGCAGCACTCGTACATGAGCGTGCCGGGCATGACCTGGTCGTCCACGAAGTGGCAGGTGAGGAACCAATCATCCGGCCGAATGTCCGCCTCGGCACGAATCAGCCCCAGGCCGTAACGGCCGCCTGCGGGCTCCAGGGCCACGACGCGATCGACCAGCCGCATGCGGCCGTCCGGCAACCGCATCGGGCGCTCGAGTTTCAAGCCGGCGAACGCCGAACCGAAGCACCCCGCGAGGTCGCCGCGGCGCAGCGCGTCAATTTGGGCGGCGTCGTAGCGCTCGGGCGCCATTGGCGTCAAAGCCCGCCAGTCCGCCGGGCGCTTGCCGGGCACCGGCTTCTTGTCCAGGGTCGTGAAGACGATGCCCTGGCCGGCGGCGAGCTGTTGGGGCGTGAAGAAGCCCGCGCAGCCCTTGCGCATGGTGAGGAGCGGCTCGCCGTCGACCGTGGCGTCGAACTGGAAGAAGAACAGCGTGACGTCGCCCTGGCGCATGAAGCGCTCGATGGCGATGTCGTAGTGGATCACCTGGCCGGGGCCCGGCAATCCGCGGTGGAAGGTGACGATCGCGTCGAGCAAGCGGTAACAGGCGAGCCCCTTGGTCTCGAAGTCGATGCCGAGGTAGCCTGAAAGGAACAGGTCCGCCTGGCCCGCCTCGACGGCGATGCAGGTCGGAATCCGGTCGGCGTCCAGGTACCAGGCGCCCGGATGAATGTCGTGCTCGGTGACGACGCGGCCCGAGGTCATCGAGCCGGGCGCGCCCTCGACGCGCAGGATGCGATCGACGAGCATGAGCGGCTCGTCCGGCAATCGCACGCGGGTGGGGTGGCGATCGATGGGGGCGAAGTAGTCGCCGAGCACCTTGCCGATGGCGCCGCGCGCGAACTCGAGGCAGGCCTCGCGGTCCATGAAGACCTCGGGGTGCACCCGAAGCGGGGCCGGGTGGCTCGGGGGGACATCGACGGGTTGGAGGGGGACGAAAGTCGCCGGTGTTTGGCCGGCGCCAGAGAGCGCGGCCAGCAGGGCGTTTTGATGCTCAAGGAGGGCCAGTTGCGCCGTGGCGTTTTGCTGGCTGAGCTTCAGGAAGCGTTCGTGGGCTTGCGTGGCGGCCTGGCTAGCGGCGGTGAGCGCCTGGATTTGGGCGACCGTGGCGGCGTTCGGGGTCAGCGCGTTGTATTGCGGCTGGGCTGGGGTCGCCCCCGCTCCCGATTTCACCGCCTGCA
>DATNPP010000722.1:0-2227 GCA_036703175.1 Oscillatoriaceae cyanobacterium | reverse complement strand
TTGCGAGTATGGCATACCCCAAACCGGGGGCCGGGTATAAGCCCAGCAGGCAACAGGAGCCAATTGAATGGCATTCGATCCGGAACACGATTGGCGTCGCCATGGCGACACGCTGCCCGCGCTGCTCGAAACGCGCGCGGGCACCCACGGCGATCGCACCTTCGTCACGCTGATCACCGAGGAAGGTGAGCAGGCGCTCGGCCATCGGGCATTGCTCGAGGGCGCGCGCGCCGTGGCCGGTGCGCTGCAAGCCCGCGGCGTGAAACCGGGCGATCGCGTGGCGCTCGTGCTGCCCACGGGACGCGCCTTTCTCGAGTGTTTCTTCGGGATTTTGATGGCCGGCGCGATCGCCGTGCCGCTCTACCCGCCGGCGCGCACCCGCGGCCTGGCCGAGTACCGCGCGCGCCTGGCCCGCTTGCTATCGAGCGCGACGCCCAGTGTGATCGTGACGTTTCCGCGCGTGCGCATGATCGTCGAGGCGGCGGCCCACGAGGCGGGCGTGCGCGCCTCCGTGCATGTCCCCGAGGGCTTTTCGGGCGAATACCGGCCCGTCGCGATCACGAGCGAGGCGATCGCCCTGATTCAATTCTCATCGGGCAGCACCGGCACGCCGCGCGGCGTGATGCTCAGCCATCGCCAGTTGCTCGCGAACGTCGCGAGCGTGCTGGAAGTGATTCAGCCGACGACCTCCGACGTGAACTGCTCCTGGCTGCCGCTGTACCATGACATGGGGCTCATCGGCGGCCTCTTTATGCCGCTCTTCTGCGGCCAACCGCTCGTGCTGCTCTCGCCGCAGCTCTTTCTGCTCGATCCCAAGCGCTGGCTGCGCGCGATCCACACGCATCGCGCCACGATTTCGACCGCGCCGAACTTCGCCTACCAGCTGCTCGCGATGCGCCTGGACGACGCGGAGCTGGCAGGCCTGGATCTGAGCTGCTGGCGGCTGGCGCTTTGCGGCGCCGAGCCCGTCGCGCCCGCCACCCTCGACGCCTTCGTCGCGCGCATGGCGCCCTACGGCTTCGACGCCCGGGCGCTGCTGCCCGTCTACGGCCTCGCCGAGGCTGCGCTCGGCGCCGTATTCCCCGAACCGGGCGCGGGAGCGCGGCTGGATCACATCGACCGCGTGGCGCTGGCCGAGGGCCAGGCCAAGGCCGAGGCGGCCGGCGTCGCCTACACCTCGGTCGGCCGTCCACTGCCCGGCTTCGCGGTGCGTATCGCGGATGCCGACGGCCAGGCGCTCGCCGAGCGTCGGGTCGGCGAAATTCAGCTGCGGGGTCCCTCGATCATGACGGGCTACTGGAACGCCCCCGACGCCAGCGCGACGGCCTTTGCCGACGGTTGGCTGCGCACGGGCGATCTGGGCTACATGGCGGACGGCGAGCTCTACATCGTGGGGCGCGCCAAGGATCTCATCGTCAAGGGGGGCCGCAACTACGCGCCGCAGGACCTGGAACGCGCTTGCGAGGACGTGGCCGGCGTGCGCAAGGGCTGTTGCGTGGCCTTCGGCGTGCCCGACGACGCGCTGGGCACCGAGACGCTCGTGATCGTGGCCGAGACGCGCGAGCCGAGCGAGGGCCACGCGGCGCTCGCCCGCACGATCATCGACCGGGTGCTGGCCGAGTCCGATCTGCGGCCCGATCAGGTGGCCCTCGTGCCGCCCGGCACGGTGCCCAAAACCTCGAGCGGCAAGCTGCAGCGGAGCCTGTGCCGTGAGCGCTGGCTCGCCGGTACGCTTCTGCCGGCGCAAGAGCCCGGCGTGCTCGAGATGACGCGTGTCGTCGGGCGGGCGATTGCCCAGCGCCTCGGCGTTCCCGGAGGATCCCGACGTGGCTGAGACCGTCTGGCGCCACGTGCTCGACGCGCTCGCGGAAGCGGGCATCGAGTCCGGCGCGCTGCCCGAGGGCCCCACGCCCGAGCTCTCGCTGGCCGAGGACCTGGGGGTGGATTCGTTCCAGCTCATGAAGCTCGCGCGGCACCTGGAAAAGGCGTACGACTTCCGCTTCTCGATCGCCGACTGGGTGATGGCCGAGGAGCAAAAGGAAACGGGCGGATTCCAACTCGGATCCCTGGTCGCATTCGTGCAGGCGCACACGCAATGAGCGTCGCGCTGCCGCTACTGCCCACGCTGGCCCAGCTCTCGGCCCAGGCCGAGGGGACGCACTTCGCGCTCGCGGACGACCCTGACGCGATCCCCGAGCACCAGAAGGCCGCCTGGCAGCGCATTCTG
>DATNPP010000718.1:0-3359 GCA_036703175.1 Oscillatoriaceae cyanobacterium | reverse complement strand
AAGAATGGCCCCGCCGCAAGGCGGGGCCAACTTTTTGGCGCGCATGCGCGTGGGGAGTCAGACTCGCGCGGGCTCCAACTCGACCTTGATCCAGCCCGGCTCGCGCTTGTCGAAGGCCCTGTAGGCGTCGAGAACGCTCGTGAGCGGCTTGTGCTGCGTCAGAATCAAGCTGGGATCCACCATCCCCGAGCGCACCATCTCGATCAGGATCGGAATGTATTTGCGGTGGTTGCAGTTGCCCATCTGGATCGTGAGGTTCTTGTTCATCGCCTCGCCGATCGGGAACAGGTGCGCCTGTTTCGGGTAGACGCCGATGACGACCAGCGTGCCCGCCTTCGCGAGCGCCGACACGGCCCAGAAGAGCACCTGCGAGGGCGCGTCGCCGGGATGCCAGTTGTCGCCGTGCGGATGGGGATGCGGCACGATCTGCTTGCGCTCCGCGTCCAGCTCCTTGTGCAGGCTGCGATCGTCGGCCGCGGGGCCCGCATGCGCGCAGTTCGCGTCGACGCCGACCGCGTCGATCGCCCGATCCACGCCGATGCCGCCCGTGAGCCGGCGAATCGCTTCGACGGGATCTTCCTCGTCGTAGTTGATCACCTCGGCGCCTTGCGCGCGCGCCATGTTGAGCCGCGAGGGCACGCAGTCCACCGCGAAGATGCGGCCGGCGTCCATCAGCTTGGCGCTCGCGATCGCGAGCTGGCCGACCGGTCCACAGCCGAAGACGACCACCGTGTTGCCGGGGTCGATGCCCGCGATGTCCGCGCCGAAGTAGGCCGTCGGAAAGATGTCCGAGAGCAGGATCGCCTGGGCGTCCGTGATCTCGTCCGGCAGCTTGACGAGGCCGACGTTGGCAAAAGGAATGCGGGCCTTTTCGGCCTGCAGGCCCTGGAACGGCCCCGATTCCGCCGGCCCGCCGTAGAAGGCCGTGCCTGCGAGCGGCCCGTTGGGATTGGCGACGTCGCACTGGGCGTAGTAGCCCGAGCGGCAGTAGACGCAGTAGCCGCAGGCGATCGTCGAGGGAATCACCACGCGATCGCCGACCGCGAGGTTGCGCACGTCCGCGCCCAGCTCCTCGACGATGCCCACGCCCTCGTGGCCGAGGATTGTGCCCGGCTTCATGCCCGCGACCGTGCCGCGGATCATGTGCAGATCCGTGCCGCAGATGGCGCTCGCCGTCAGCCGCACGATCGCGTCCGTGGGCGCCTCGATGCGCGGCTCGGGCACGTCGTCGAGCCGAATGTCGCCGATGCCGTGGAAGACCACTGCTTTCATTCCAACCTCCTTCGCCTGAGCGAAATCGCCGATGCTGGCCCCAGCATAGTGAGGTGGCGGCGAAACTCAACGGACGCCCGAGGTCTGCGACGACATGAAAAAAGGGAGGGCAATGCCCTCCCTCTCGACTCACGGCTTAGACGTGCGCGACGCCCTTCACCGAGGTGAACGCGGCCAGAATCTCGGCCGTCGCCGTGGCCATCGCGGCCTCGTCGGCCAGCTTGGTCACGGCCTTGCCCACGCCCAGCGCGTCGGCGCCGGCGGCGATCGCGAAGGCCGCGGAGTGCACGTTGAAGCCGCCCGCGAGCAGCAACGGCAGCTTGACGGCCTTGCGGATCTCGGCGGTGTTGGCGAGCGCCGAAACGGCCGAGGAGAGCGCCGTGAAGGTGTCGTCGCCCTGGGGGCCCACCTGGCCTTCGGTCTGCAGGATGTCGACGCCCAGCGCCTCGAGCGCGCGGGCCAGCTCGAGCTGCTCGGCGAGCGGCAGATGGCCGGAAACCGTCACGCAGAAGGGGACGCGGTTGCCGACGGCGTTCTTGACGGCCGTGGCCCAGTCGAGGATCTGCGCCTTGGTGGGGTGGATGCCCTGGTGGTAGAGCGCGTCGAAGTTGCCCAGCTCGAGCACGTCGGCGCCGGCCTCGCAGGCCTCGACGAGCTTGGCGGGGTCGACCGACGAGACGAACACGACGAGGTTCGTGCTCTCCTTGACCGCGCGGACGATCGCCGCATCGGCGGCCACGTCGACGGCCTGGGCGCCGCCGCGCTCGGCGGCGCTGGCGATCGTGACGACCTGGGCGAGGTCGAAGTTCTCGATGCCGGCGATCACTTTGAGCAAGCGGCGATCGCGGAGGGCCGCGGTGAGGGTCTGCAGATGGGTCATCGATCGAGCTCCTTCTATTGGGCGCAAAACGGGACCATTATAGGGGCCCGGTTGGCCGTTGTAAAGGCGATCGCGGGCCATCAAACGCCCGTCTGGCGCGGTTTGGCGCTGTAGGCTGCAAGCTGGTAAAATGGAAGCGCACGGAAAGCGAGACGAATCCCCCCATGTCCAGATACGAGCCCACGACCATCGAACCCAAGTGGCAGCGCTACTGGGACGATCACGAGACCTTCCGCACGCCCGAGAAGTCGGGCAAGCCCAAGTTCTACGTGCTCGACATGTTCCCTTATCCGTCCGGGGCGGGCCTGCACGTCGGGCATCCGGAGGGCTACACGGCGACCGACATCGTGGCGCGCTTCAAGCGCATGCGCGGCTTCAACGTGCTGCATCCGATGGGCTGGGACGCGTTCGGCTTGCCCGCCGAGCAGTACGCGATTCAGACCGGCCAGCATCCGCGCGGCTTCACCGAGAAGAACATTCAGACCTTCAAGCGCCAGATCAAGTCGCTGGGCCTTTCGTATGACTGGAGCCGGGAGATCGCGACCTGCGAGCCCAGCTATTACAAGTGGACGCAGTGGATTTTCCTGCAGCTTTACAAGGCCGGGCTGGCCTACGAGGCGGACATCGCGGTGAACTGGTGTCCGGCGTTGGGCACGGTGCTCGCCAACGAAGAAGTGGTCGACGGCAAGAGCGAGCGCGGCGGCCATCCGGTGATTCGCCAGCCGATGCGCCAGTGGATGCTGCGTATCACGGCCTACGCGGACAAGCTGCTCGACGGCCTCGAGAGCCTCGATTGGCCCGAGAACATCAAGGAGATGCAGCGCCACTGGATCGGGCGCTCCGAGGGCGCCGAGATCGACTTCGCGATCGCCGGCAGCCAGGAGAAGATCACGGTCTTCACCACGCGCCCGGACACGCTCTTCGGCGCCAGCTACTGCGTGCTCGCGCCCGAGCATCCGCTGGTCGAGAAAATCACGACGGCCGCGTGCTTCGATGCCGTGAAGGCCTATCAGGAGCAGGCCGCGCGCAAGAGCGACCTCGATCGCACCGATCTCGCCAAGGAGAAGACGGGCGCGTTTACCGGCGCGTTCGCCGTCAATCCCGCCAATGGCGAAGAAGTGCCGATCTGGATCGCGGACTACGTGCTCGCGGGCTACGGCACGGGCGCCGTGATGGCCGTGCCCGGCCATGACCAGCGCGACTGGGA
>DATNPP010000717.1:0-7984 GCA_036703175.1 Oscillatoriaceae cyanobacterium | reverse complement strand
CTGCTGGTGAAACTGCGCCCGGGCGCCACGTTGCCCAAACTTGCCGGCATCACACCCCTGCGCAACGTGCCGCACATCGGCTGGCAGGTGGTCGGCGTCCGCGGAGCCTTAGCGCCGGCGATCGCCCAACTGCGCGCATTGCCGTCCGTGCTCGCCGTCGAGCCGCAACAACTGGAGCACCTGGGCAAAACTGCGTCCCGCCGGATGCTCGGCGCCGCGCCACCGGCACCTGAGCCCCATCGCTTCGACGATCCCGACCTCGCCAAGAACGATCGCAACTTCGACCGCCTGGAGATGGAGAAGGCCTGGGCGATCACCACGGGCGCGCCGAGCCAGGTGGTGGCGATTCTCGACACGGGCATCGACCCGAACCATCCGGACCTCAAGGACCACCTGGTGCCGGGCTACAACTTCGTCGCCAACACGCCCAATCCGCGCGACGACTTCTCCCACGGCACGGCTTGCGCGGGCGTGGTCGCGGCGACGGCCAACAACGGCGTCGGCTCGTGCGGCATCGCGCCGGGCGTGCGGATCATGCCGGTGAAGGTGCTCGATCACCTGGGCAACGGCCCGCTGGAGACGGCGGCGCGCGGCCTCGTCTGGGCGGCGGACCACGGCGCCACGATTGCCAGCATGAGCTTCGGGCAGGATCAGCCGAGCCAGGCCCTGGACGACGCGATCGCCTACGCGCGCGCCAAGAACGTCGTCGTGATCGCGGCGATGGGCAACGACGGCGAAGAAGTGGTGAAGCACTGGCCCGCCGACTCGGCAGGCGTGCTCGCCGTGGGCGCGACCTACGACGACGACACCCCGGCGCTGTTCACGACCGCCGGCGACTGGGTGGGCGTTGCGGCGCCCGGCACGCAGATCTGGACCACGATGCCGACCTACCAGGTGCCGCCCTCGGTGGTGCAGGACGACTTCCACGAGAACTACTACTACTTCAGCGGCACCAGCGCCGCGGCGCCCGTCGTGGCCGGCGTGGCCGCGTTGATTCGGACGAAGTTCCCGCAGCTGAACGAGGCGCAGGTGCGCGATCGCCTCGAGAAGACCGCCGACGACGTCGGCGCCAAGGGCTTCGACAACCTCACGGGCCACGGACGCGTCAACGCGTATCGCGCGCTGACGGATGCGCTTTAGTCGCCCGCTCCCCTGACGCGTCTCAAAAAAGCCCTCCTTTCATCATCGAAAGTAGGGCTTTGCTCGGATGCCGTCTAAAACCGCTTGTAGAGCATTTCGAGGTCCAACTGCGGATTACCGCACTGGAAAGCACTCGGGCTGAAGAAGAAAAACAGGTTGAAAAGAGAGGGCCCGTCTTTCTGTTTTTTCATAGGAAAACCTCGGTTCAGCTTTCTGGATAGTGTTCTTCCTTCTCTCGTCTTTGAAAGCCGATGTGTGGCAATCGCCATGGCGGACACGCCGTTGGATCTCGCCATGGTTCAGCCTCGCCGTCTTGGACGGGGCTTCGGCCGGGAGCGCCACACCTGCCGACCCGACCGCGGGGATGGTAGCACCGGGGCGCATGACTGTCGATTAAGATCGCCTTAAGTCGTCGTTTCGGAAAGGTAAAGGCGGGCGAGGCGCGTGCAAACTGGAACGGCGCAAGCAAGCATGTTATAACCGTTCGGCATCCCCCCATCAGCAGAGAGGAATCCCCATGATTCGCGGCATTCACGGCCTGTTCTATTCGTCGGATCCCGAGGCGACGCGCGATTTCTTCCGCGACAAGGTGCGATTGCCCGGCTCGGACATCGGCGAGGGCTGGTGGATTTTCGACTTCAAGGAAGGCGATTTGGGCGTCCATCCCGTGAACGATCCGGGCGATGCCGGCGACCACGACATCTCCTTCTATTGCGACGACATCCAGGGCACGGTCGCCGACATGAAGTCGCGCGGCGTCGAGTTCACGCACGACGTCGAGGATCATGGCTATGGCCTCGTCACCTACTTCAAGGTGCCGGGCGGCATCACCGTCCAGCTCTACGAGCCCCGCTATCAGAAGGGCGCGTCGCGCGGCTAGGCCCGGCAGCCGGCGTCGGCGTGTGCTACCATGGGCGACATGCCGACGCCACGATTTCAATACCAGCTTCAGGACACCCCGCAGACCGTTCGCGAGGCCCGTCAAGAGTATCTCGACGGGCACCCGGGGCTGTTTCCCGAGGACGACATGCCGGCCGAATCGCGCGCGATGTTCCATCGCCACGACCTTTGCCACGTCATCTTCGGCCTGGACACGGTGCCCCGCGACGAGGCCCGGGCGGATCTGTGGACGATGATGGGCACCGACGTCGGCTGGGGCCGCTACATGGCCTATCTGAACCTGCCCGAGGCCAAGGCGGCCTTCAAGACCGTGTCGCCCTGGCAGATGGCCGTGATTTCCGTCTTCGCCGTGCCGGACTTCTTCGGGGTCTGGGCGTGCACGCGCCGCATGCCGCGCAAGCTGAGCTGGGACGATCTCGACGCGCATCTGGACACACCGCTCGCCGATCTGCGTACGACGTACGGCATTCGATTGCTCGATCAACACGCCCCGACCGCATCGCGCGTCTGAGCGGCGAACGCGTCGCGAAAAAACCGCTGTTTAATGAGTCGTCATCAGCCTCCGCGGGAATGCTCGAGGTGGTAGAATGGATGGATTCGACGCAGAGGAGATTCGCCATGGCCTCGACCGTTTCCGTTCCGTCCAGCGCTGATGCGCAGCTTCACGAGCTGCTACGCCGCTATTGGGGCTATGAGGGCTTTTTGCCCAACCAGGCAGAGGCCGTCGCGCAGGTGATGGCCGGCCAGGACTCTCTCGTCATCCTGCCGACGGGTGGCGGTAAGTCGATGTGTTACCAGCTTCCGGCGCTGGCGAAAGAAGGCCTGGCGGTCGTCGTCTCGCCCCTCGTCTCCCTGATGAAGGACCAGGTCGATTCGCTCACGGCGAACGGCATTTCGGCCGCGACGCTGAATTCGAGCCTCTCGGCCGAGGAGCGTCGGGCGGTCGCGAGCGCCGTGCGGCTCGGCAAGCTCAAGCTGCTTTACGTCTCGCCCGAAGGCCTCGGCGCGGGTTTTGCGATGGAGCTGTTGCGCGAGGCCGAAATCGCCTTCTTCGCGATCGACGAGGCGCACTGCATCTCGCAGTGGGGCCACGAGTACCGGCCGGATTACCGGGCGCTGGGCGAGCTGCGCGCGCACTTCCCGGGCGTCGGCATTCACGCCTTCACGGCCACGGCGACGCCCGCCGTGCGCGACGACATCGTGCGCTCGCTCAAGCTGCGCGACGCGGCGGTCGTGGTGGGCTCGTTCGATCGCCCCAATCTGGTCTACCGCGCGACGTACCGCAACGACCTCGTCAGCCAGGTGACGGGGGTGCTCAAGCGCCATGAGGGCGAGGCCGGCATCATCTACTGCATCAGCCGCAACGAGGTCGAGCAGCTCGCCGAGACTCTGCGCAAGAAGGGGCACCGCGTGTTGCCTTATCATGCCGGGCTGTCGCAAGAGGTCCGCAAGCGCAATCAAGAGGCGTTTTCGACGGAACAGGTGGACCTGATCGTCGCGACCGTCGCGTTCGGCATGGGCATCGACCGCTCGAACGTGCGCTTCGTGATTCACGCCGGCATGCCCAAGGCGATCGAAAACTATCAGCAAGAGGCCGGCCGCGCGGGGCGCGATCGCCTCGAAGCCGAGTGCGTGCTCTTCTACTCCGCGCAGGACCTGTTGGCCTGGAAGCGCATCATGGGCGCGCCGGCGAGCGACTACGACGAGCTCGCGCATTCCAAGCTCTCCGAGATGTACCGCTTCGCGCGCACGCTCACCTGCCGCCATCGCTTTCTCGTGAACTACTTCGGGCAGGCCTTCGAGCACGAGGACTGCGGCGCGTGCGACGTGTGCTTCAGCGAACACGCCGAGCTGGAGGACAGCCTCGTCACCTCGCAGAAGATCCTCTCGTGCGTGGCGCGCGTGCGCGAGCGCTTCGGCGCGCGCTACGTGGCCGAGGTGCTCAAAGGCTCGAAGATCGAGAAGATCCGCCAGAACGGGCACGACGAGCTCTCGACGCATGGGTTGCTCGCGAGCTACCAGGTCAACGACATCGCGGACTGGATCGATCAGCTCATCACGCAGGGCTTCCTGGTGCGCGAGGGCGAGTACCAGACCCTGCGCATGACCGACGAGGGCCGCCGATTGATGCGCGGCGACGGTCAGGTGAAGTTGAACATGCCGCGCCCGACCAAGGAGAAGCCGGCGCGTGCGCGCAAGACCGCGGGCGACGTGGCGCTCAGCTCCGGCGAAGAGGCGATCTTCGAGGCGCTGCGCGGCTGGCGCCGCGAGGTGGCGCGCGAGCGCGGCGTGCCGCCGTACGTCATTCTCAACGACGCGACGCTGCGCGAGCTGGCGCATGAGCGTCCCAGCCACATGGAGGCGCTGCTGACGGTCAAGGGCATCGGCGAGAGCAAGGCCCGCGCCTTCGGAGAGGACCTGCTGGCGCTGCTGCGCGAGCAAGCCGGCGCGCAGGGGCTGTCGCTGGCCGCGACCGTGTCGATGCCCCTCGTGAAGCCGGCCAAGCCCGCCGAGTCCGAGCCGAGCGAGGCGGCGCCGCTCACCGGCGCAGCGTCGCGCGCCAAGGCGAACAGCCAGAAAGAGGCCGCTTACGAGGCTTTCCGCATGGGCAAGTCCGTCGAGGAGGTGGTCGCGCTCACGGGGCGCGCGTTGTCGACGGTCGAGGCTTACTTGCTCGAGTTCGTGCAGGACACGGGCGTGGCCACGCCGGAGCCCTGGGTGCCGAGATTGATTTACGCGCGGGTGATCGCCGCGGCGGCGGCCACGCAGGCCGATCGCCTGCAGCCGATCTTCGAATCGCTCGGCGGCGCCGTGCCGTACGCGCAGATTCGATTGGCGCTCGCGATCAAGGCCAACGCGGAAGAAGGCTGACGCGGCTCGCCGCCTGTCTTCCAGGCACCGGGGGCTTCGCGCTTGCTGAGACCGCCCGCGAAACGGGGTACATAGCGAGGGTTCCCGCGCTTGTGGAAGGAATTCGATGCTGCCGGCCGTCATTCAGATCGTCGTGATCGTTCTTGCGCTCGCCTTCGTGGTGTGGCGGCAACTTCGGGCGCGCGAGCTCAAGGTCTCCCGATTGTGGCTCGTACCGGCCCTGCTGACGTACGAGAGCTGGCGATTGATGCCGGCGAACATCGGTTTGGCGGCGATCGCGGCCGCGGCGGTCGGCCTGGTGGTCGGGCTGGCGCTGGGGGTCTTTCGGGCCCGTTTCTACACGATGGTGCCCAACCCCGCGAAGGGCACGATTGCCGTCAAGGGCTCTCCCTGGGCGCTGCTCGTGTGGGGCGCGATTTTCGCCTTCAAGCTCGGCGCACGCTTCTTCACGCATACGGCGTCCATGTCCGGCCATCTGGACACGCTGAGTTTCGCCCTCATGGTCCTGGCGCTCGGCATGCTCCTCGGCACGCGCGGCCGCATGCTCTACGTCTATAATCAGGGGCCGCAGGAGGTTGCGGCGCCCGTCATGAGTCCCGCCGATCCGCTCTGAGCCGCCAGGAGATTCGATGCTTCGTCTTGCCCTCTCCGCCTTCCTGCTGTTGAGCCTCGCCGTGCCGGCCGCCGCCCGTGAGCAACGGGCGCATCTGCGCGACTGGGGCGTGGAGCTCGGGCAGTACCCCACGGGCAAGTGGAACGCGATCACGGACGTGCGCGGCGTCCGCGTGGGGCAGGTGACCTTGAACGAGGGCTCGGGGCGGCTGGATCCCGGCCAGGGGCCCGTGCGCACCGGCGTGACGGCGATCATTCCGCGCGACGACATCTGGCATCACAAGTGTTTCGCCGGCCGCTTCGTGCTGAACGGCAACGGCGAGGTGACGGGCCTGGACTGGCTGCACGAGGCCGGCTGGCTCGAGACGCCGATCATTTTGACGGACACGCTCTCGGTCGGGCGCGCGATGGACGGCGTCGTCGACTGGATGGAGGACCGCTATCCCCTGATGGGCCGCGGCGACGACGTGGTGCTGCCGATCGTCGGCGAGTGCGACGACGAGTTCCTGAACGATCAACGCGGCCGCCATGTGCATCCCGAGGACGTGGTGCGCGCGCTCGACGCCGCGCGCACAGGCCCCGTGGCGGAAGGCTGCGTGGGCGCCGGCACGGGCATGAACGCTTATCGCTTCAAGGCCGGCATCGGCACCGCGAGCCGCGTTCTGCCGGCCAAGGACGGCGGCTACACCGTGGGGGTGCTGGTGAACGCGAACATGGGCTTCCGTGAGGATCTGCGCATGGCCGGCGTGCCGATCGGCCGCGAGATTCCGGATCTGATGCCCAAGGTCGGCACGCCGGACGGCTCGATCCTTATGATCGTCGCGACGGATGCGCCGCTGCTGCCCGATCAACTCGATCGGCTCGCCAAGCGCGCGGCGCTGGGGCTAGCGCGCACGGGCAGCACCGCCGCCAACAGCTCGGGCGATTTCGCCGTGGCCTTCTCCACCGCCGCGGATCTGCCGCACGACCCCAAGACGCTCACGCAAACCGTCACGATGGTGCACACGCAGGACATCACGCCGCTGTTCGAGGCCACCGTCGAGGCGACCGAAGAGGCCATCTACAACGCGCTCACGATGGCGACGACGACCGTCGGGCGCGATGGAAACACCACCTACGCGATTCCGCTGGACCGGTTGAAGACCTTGCTCACGCAGGCCGGACGCATCCCCGCGAAGTCCCAAGTGCTTCAACCGGCCCATTGATTTGCTGCCCTGCCGGGGCCCGAATCAAAAGAGGCACCATCCGGGGATGGCGCCTCTCTTAGCGAACTGAATCTATCGGTGGACCTTGATTGGTGCCAGGTCCTCGGTGCGGCAGCGAATGCGCGCGACGTCGGCTTTGTCGGGGTCGTAGACGGCGACGATCAAACGGGGCGGGACGAAGCTCTCGTCCACTCCCGTCACGATGCTGGGCTGACCCAACAGGCGCTCCAGGCGCGTCTGGCGCGGCTCGCTGATCAGGCGGACCAAATCACCGGGCTTGAAGGACAGTTTCGGCATGCGGCTCCTCTTTGAGTCCAAACTCCAGGGGCCAGTATAACAAAGCGGTTAAAAATTAACCAGACCTTAACGGGAAATTTAACCATGTTTTACTGGGCGATCTCGCGCGTGGGCCCGCCGGCCTCGTAGAGACGCCGGAAAAGGCCGTCCCGACGCAGCAGCGCCTCACGCGTGCCTTCCTCGACGACGCGGCCGCCGTCGAGCACGACGATGCGGTCGGCGCGCTCGATCGCGCTCATGCGGTGCGCGATCACGAGCGTGGTGCGGCCGGCCATCAGATGCGCGATCGCCTCGCGCACCGCTTCTTCCGAGGCGTTGTCGAGCGCCGAGGTCGCCTCGTCGAGCACCAGCACGCGGGCGTCTCTCAACAGCGCCCGCGCGATCGCGAGGCGCTGGCGCTGGCCGCCGGACAGGCTCGCGCCGCGCTCGCCGAGGCGCGTCTCGTAACCTTCAGGCAGCGCCGAGACGAAGTCGTGGGCGTTGGCCGCGCGGCACGCGGCTTCGACGCGCTCGGGCGTCGCGTGCGGATCGCCGAAGGCGACGTTCTCGTAGACCGTCGCGTCGAAGAGGACCGGCTCCTGCGAGACGTAGGCGATCGCCGCTCGCAAGTCGCGCGCCGCCAGCGTGCGCAGGTCATGCCCGTCGAGACAAACGCGCCCCGCTTGCGGATCGAAGAGGCGCAACGCCAGATGTGCGAGCGTGGTCTTGCCGCCGCCCGAGGGGCCGACGAGCGCGACCACCTCGCCGGGCGCGAGCGTCAGCGAGACGGCATCGAGCACGGGCTTTTCCGCGTAGGCGAACGACACGCCCTCGAACGCCAGCGCGCCGCGCGGGTCAGGCAGCGGCACGGGCGCCACGGGTTCGGGCAGGCGATCCGCGTTCTCGAGCAGCTCGAAGACGCGCTCGGCGGCGCCGAGGGATTGCTGCAGCTTGCTCCACGCGGCGCTCAGCGCCAGGGT
>DATNPP010000704.1:0-1765 GCA_036703175.1 Oscillatoriaceae cyanobacterium | reverse complement strand
TCTGGGCATCGCCCGCGCGCTGTTGACGCTCGATCCCGAGCTGCGCGGCGCGCTGCGCGAAGACGGGTTGCTGACCCGCGATCCCCGCGCCAAGGAGCGCAAGAAGTACGGCCGCAAGCGCGCCCGTAAGCGCTTCCAGTTCTCCAAGCGCTAAGCATGAAAGCCCCGTCGCGAGACGGGGCTTTTTTTCCGGCGCTCGGAAGCTAGAGCTTCGTCAGCGTGATGTCGCCGTTGTCGACGTGCAGGGCGATCGAGGGGCCGCCCTTGCCGAGCGAGCCGCGCAGATGGGTGGGGTTGAGCACCTGGGTGTTGGTGAACAGGCCCTTGGGCACCGTCACTGAACCGTTGTCCACGTCGCCCTCGATTGCGGCGTTCACGCTCGGGGCGATCGCGAGCGAGATATTGCCGTTGGCCGTTCCGAGCAGCAGGCCGTCGGGGGTCACGTCGCGCAACTCGGCCTGAATGTCGCCGTTCTCGGTTTTGCCGTAGGCGAGCCCCGGCGATTGGGTGCGAATGGTTCCGTTCTCGACGGCCAGGCGCGCCACGGGCGTGCCGCTCGCCACGATGTTGCCGTTCTCGGTCTCGGCACTGCCGACGACGAGCCCGGGTGGCACGGCGATCGCGTAATCGACCACGGCATGGGCGTCGCCGGGCGCCTGGGTCTGAATGCGCAGGATCTGGCCTTGTCGGCTCACGACGACCTGGATGTGCGACAGCGCGCCTCGACCGGCGTCGGTCTGTTTGAGCGCGTGGATTACGATCGCGTCGGCGGGGCCGCTGCTCAGGCGAATGTCGCCGTTCACGCCCGCGATCACGAGGCGCTTGAGGTGATCGACCGGCACGCGCTTGTCGAAGGTTCCACTGGCTCGTTCGTGCGGCGCACAGCCGGTGCCGACCAGCACTCCGAGCAACAAAGAACGCGTGAGCAGCTTCATGCGGACTCCAACAGGCGAGCAGGCGTCATTTTCGAGCATTCTCCGCGGCCTGTCAACGCGGGCGCGCGTGGGTAGAATGCGACTACGATGGCGGCCAGAGGAACATCGAAGCCGTTGGCGCCCTCCTGGAGAGACGAGCGGATGCTCAGCCTGTTACCCTTTTTTCTGATCGGCCTCGGCATGTTCGTGCTGGGCTGGAACATGCATGCCTGGCTGACCAAGCCCGAAGAGGTGCTCGCGCCGCCGCAGTTCACGCGCTGGCGCTGTCCCAAGTGCGAGCGCGTCAAGGAGTTGCCCAGCGAGCTGGACCGGCGCGTGATGGTCTGCAACAACTGCAACGTCCGGCTGAGCCGCGCGCTCGAGAGCGCGACTTAGCCGCCTGGACGGGTATGATGTGCGCGTGTTGAGATTCCGGTTCCTCGCCCTAGCCTTGCTGCTGACCTTCACCCAGGCCTCGATCGCCCGGGCGGGCGACGACGTACGCCCCAGCGGCTACATCGAGCGCGGCCATCTGGAGGGCTCGGGGCCGTCGCTGCACTTCGTGCCGGACAGCGACTCGGGACGCGACGACGGCCGCTACTTCCACATCGGCGGCTACGATCAGGCGGTGATCTACGGCCTGGGCAACGACCCGGTCGCCGACTGGCTCTGGCCGAGCTACGGCGTGCAAAGCGAGCTCAAGGATCTGCTGAGCGCCTCGCCGGCCGGCTCGGCGGCGCTCGAAGGCTACAGCGAGGTGCAGCAGACACCGCAGTTTCTCGCCCGCACGGGCTGGCTCGCATTCTGGGGTGCCGCCGCCGCCGCGCTAGGGGGGCAAGTCTACGACCGCT
>DATNPP010000701.1:0-3430 GCA_036703175.1 Oscillatoriaceae cyanobacterium | reverse complement strand
GGCGATCGCGCCGCGTTGCAAGCCCAGGAGGCCGTGGGCGCGATTCGGCGCCAGGTGGAGCGCAGCGTCACGCACATGCTCGATCTCGGCAAGCAGACCCAGCAAATCGGCGGCGTGATCGAGCTGATCAAGGAGCTGGCGGATCAGACCAACATCCTCGCGATCAACGCCACGATCGAGGCCGCCGGGGCCGGCGAGCACGGCAAGCGCTTCGCCGCCGTCGCGGACGAGATTCGCAAGCTCGCGGACCGAGTGAGCGGCTCGACCGCCGAGATCAACGCCATGATCGGCGAGATTCGCAGCGCCGCCAACACCACGGTGATGGCGACCGAAGAAGGCTCGAAGACCGTCGACGCCGGCACGCGCCAGTTCATCGAGCTGACCACCAGCTTCCGCCAGATCGTCGCCCAGGTGGCCATCACGGCCGAGGCGGCCCGTGAGATCGAGCTGAGCACGAAGCAGCAAACCACCGCGGTCGAGCAGGTGAACCAGGCCGTCACGGACGCCGCGCAGGCCGCCAAGGAAACCGAGGCCAGCTCCAAGCAGGTGCTGCAGACCTCCTCGCAGCTCGCCGAGGTGTCCGGCCATCTCGCGCGCCTGATTCGACCCGGTGCGAGCGCGCGGGCATGACCCAGCGCCCGGATCGCTACCACTACTTCCGCATCGAGGCCCACGAGCTGCTCGAGGGCATGCGGCAAGGCGCCGCGGCACTCGCCGAAGGCGCGCCCGCCATGGAGCGCCTGCCGGCTCTGCTGCGTCAGGCGCACACGCTCAAAGGGGCGGCCCGGGTGGTCGGTCTGGAGGCGATCGCGGCTTGCGCGCATCGCATCGAGGAGCTGCTGCTGCCTTTTCGAAGCCTGGCCGGCGCGCTGCCGGCCGCGGCGTCCGAGGCGCTGTCGGGCTGCCTGCAAGAAGCCCGCGCGCACCTCGAGGCGCTGACCCGCGACGGAGAAGACCAAACCCGGGTGGTGAAGCGCGCGGACTCGCCCGCTGAGTTCGAGCTCGCCACGATGCGCGTCGAGCTGAGCGCCCTCGATGCGCTGCTCGAGGACCTCAGCGAGGCGGCCGTCCAGATCGACGCGCTGGGCGCGCTCACGAACCGCATCGAGCGCCTGGAGTGGCTCGCCGAAACGCTGGGCCAGGCCCTCGGCAGCGAGCGCGACCCGCGCAGCGCCGCGCCGCTCGCGAACGAATTGCAAGGCGGATTGCGCGAGCTCGGCCATCGCTTGCGCGGCGGCCTCGCGCGCGCCGAGTCCGAGCTCGACCAGATGCGTCAGCGCGCCGATCAATTGCGCATGGCGCCGACGCGCGATCTGTTCGCCGCGCTGGAGCAAACCGCCATCGACGCCGCCGCGCAACTCGGCAAGCGCGTCCGCCTCGAGACGGCCGGCGAGCTGCGGTTGGAGAGCCCCTTGTTGGCGCGTCTGCGCGGCGCGCTCATTCATGCGGTGCGCAACGCCGTCGACCACGGCATCGAGACGCCGGCCGAGCGCCTCGCCGCCGGCAAGGGGCCGCAGGGCTTGATCACGGTCAAGCTCGAGCGGCGCGGCGGCCATTTGCTGGTGAGTTGCCAGGACGACGGCCGTGGCATCGATGCGGCCCGCGTCCAGGCGAGCGCGGTGCGCGCCGGCCTCGTGGCGCCCGAGCGGGCACTCTCGGCGGACGAGGCGCTGGAGCTGGTGTTTCAGCCGGGATTGAGCACCGCCGGAAGCGTGAGCGCGATCTCGGGCCGCGGCATCGGGCTGGATGCGATTCGGGCGATCGCGGCCGCCCTCGACGCGCGCCTCACGCTGGTAAGCCGACCCGGCGAAGGCACCCGCCTCGAGCTGCTCGCGCCGCTCGCGTTGTCGGCGACGCGCGTGCTGCTGCTCGGCGCCGCCGGCCAGCGCCTGGCTCTGCCGCTCGACAGCGTCGAGCAGACGCTGCGCTTGGCGGACGCGCGCGTGGCGAGCGCCGGCACGACGTTGCGGTTGGTGCGCGCGGACGAGTCGCTTCCTTACATGCCGCTGTCCTCGCTGTGGCCGGGCCATCGCGACGAAAGTGCGATCGCCGTGATCGTCGAAGCGCAGGGCAAGCGCGCGGTGCTGGGGGTCGAGCGGCTGGAACAGGCCACCGAGTTGCTGATGCGGCCGCTGCCCGCCGCACTGGGCGCCCAACCCCTCGTGGCGGGAGCCGCGCTCGATTCGGAGGGCATGCCGCTGATCGTGCTGGATCCCGGCGCCTTGGTCGCGGCCGTGGAACAGGGCGCGCCGGCTCCGGCGCCGACGGCGGCGGCGCGGCGGCGCCCGATTCTGGTGGTGGATGATTCTCTGACCACGCGCATGCTCGAACAGGCGATCCTGGAGGCCGCCGGCTATCCGGTCATGCTGGCGGCGAACGCCGAGGACGGCTTGAAGCTCGCGCGCGAGGGCGACTTCGGCTTGTTCATCGTCGACGTCGAGATGCCCGGCATGGACGGCTTCGCCTTCGTGCGCGCCGTGCGCGCCGACGAGGACCTGAAGCGCATCCCGGCCGTCATGCTCAGCTCTTTGAGCGCGCCGGAGTATCAAGCGCGCGGCCGCGAGGTGGGCGCGCAGGCCTACCTCGTCAAGGCGGCGTTCGACCAGGAGCGCTTCTTGAAGCTCGTCGAGGAGCTGACGGTATGAGCGAGCGTCCCATTCGCGTGCTGGTCGTCGACGACTCGCTCACCGTGCGGCGGCATCTCATGGAAGTGCTCGGCGCGGATCAGCGCTTCGAGGTCATCGGCGAGGCCGAGAACGGCCACGCGGCCATCGGCCTGTGCGATCGCCTGCGCCCCGACGTCGTGACGCTCGACATGGTCATGCCCGAGGTCGACGGTCTCGCGGCGACCGAGCACATCATGGCCTACTTTCCGACGCCGATTCTGATCGTCTCGGCCTCGATCAATCGCGGCGAGGTATTCCACACGTACGACGCCCTGGCGGCGGGCGCGGTGGACGTGTTCGAGAAGCCGCGCGCGCTGGAGAACGGCGAGGCCTGGGCGACGCGCTTTCGCGAACAGGTGCGGCGCGTGTCGCGCATCAAGGTGATCACGCATCCGCGCCTCAAACTCGGCGGCACGCGCGCTTCCGCGCCCATCGGCGTTCCCGAGCCTCGAGCGCCGCGACCGTACACGCTCGTCGCGCTGGGCGCCTCGACCGGCGGCCCGAGCGCGATCGCTTCGATCGTGCGCGCGCTGCCGGCGGATTTTGCGCTGCCGATTCTGGTCGTGCTGCACATCGGCGAAGCCTTCGGGCCGACCTTCGCCGACTGGTTGCAGACGCAGACGTCGCTGCCCGTCCGCCAGGCCGTGGACGGCGAGCCGCTGCCGCCGCCGGGCGAGGCCCGCGTGATCGTGGCCCCCGCCGAGCACCACCTCGAGCTTGCCGCGGGACGATTGCGCGTGCGGCGCGGGCCGGAGCGCCACTCC
>DATNPP010000049.1:0-3113 GCA_036703175.1 Oscillatoriaceae cyanobacterium | reverse complement strand
ACACTCGGCGCGATGGCCGTGACGGCCGGGCTGGGCTACTACGGCGCCAACGTGAACCCCAGCTTCAACACGCTGCAGGCGCACTTGCTGATGGCCGGCCTCACGACCGGGCTGTACCTCACGAGCGCCACGCTCGCATTGACGGCGCCTCCCAAGCCGGTCGAGGAACAAACCGGGTTCTGGGACACGTCGACGTTGCACAAGAACCTCGCCTGGCTACACGGCGCCGCGATGGCCGCGACCGTCGGGCTGGGATTGTTGACCGCCTTCGATTCCTACAACTTCGAGCCCTACCACGAGGCCGCCGGCTTCACGACGTTGGGGTTGATGACCCTGTCGGCCGGCGTCATCGCTTTCGGAGACTGAGCATGAAAGCCATCGCCCTCGCCACCGCCGCCCTGCTGTTCGCCACGCCCGCGCTGGCCGCGACGACCGAGTACAGCTTCGGCAACGATTCGACCATCACCTACTACGTGACGCATCCGCTGCACCACGTCGAAGGCGTCACGCACACGCTGGCCGGCAAAATTTCGGTCGAGGACGGCCGGCTCGTGGGCCCTGCGACCCTGTCGCTGCCGTTCGTGAGCTTCAACAGCGGTAACGGGAACCGCGACAACACCGCGGACTATCTGATCGACATCGCGCACTTCCCGCTCGTGACGTTGACGATCGACAAGTTCGACGCGGCGAGCACGGACAAGGCGGGCGACGGCCTGCGCGAAACGGGCACGGCGGTCGGCACGCTGAGCATTCACGGCGTGCGCCAGCCCGTGACGGTGCCGCTGACCGTGACGACCTCGGCCATAAACCTCGTCGCCGACGGCGATCTCACGGTTTCGCTCACCCAGTTCCACATCTCGCGCCCCTCGTTGCTCTTCATGCCGATCTCGGACACGGTGAAGGTTCACGTGCACGCGATCGCCAAGCGCGCTTCCTAAGGAGCCATCCATGTCACGCTTCCTCGCCCTGTTGCTCGCGCTGACGGCGATCGCCGGCTGCAACGACACCAATGCCGGCACTTACGATCCTTACGGCGGGTATTCCAACGGCGCCGGCACCTACCCGGGCTACTCGCAACCGACGGGCGGGTACGGTCAACCGACCGGAGGCTACAGCCAGCCCACGACCGGCTCGGTCTCCTACAGCGCGGTGGTCGCGCCGCTGCTCTCGCAGGCCTGCGCAGGCTGCCACACGCCGGGCGGCCTCGGCGGCAACAACATCCAGCTCTTCGATCAATCCGGTCAGCTCGACTACCAGTCCGTCAGCGGCGGCATCGGGCAGATCATCGGCCAGGTCTCGAGCGGCCGCATGCCGCAAGGCCGCCAGCCGCTCAGCCAGCAGGAAGTCGCCGAACTGGAAGCCTGGGCGCAGGAAGGCGCGCCGCAGAACTAGCTCTTGTTCTTGAGCTTCTCGGCCCAGTGATCGAACTCGTCGAGCCGGCTCTCGGCGCGGGCGATCGCCTCGCGCCCCCGATCCATCGCCGTCTTGGCCCAGCCCTCGAGGTGCTCGACGGCCACTTCCGAATACTTGCGGAAGTTCGTGCGCGCGCCCTCGTAGTTGTCGCCGAAGACGCGCCGCGCCAGATCCGCCGTGAAGCCCTCGCCGAAGACCTTGTTCGCGATGTCGTCCGTCAGATCGCGGAAGATCGCCGAGAAGCTGTCCTCGAGCGGCTTGCCGCAGACGCCGCACTTGGCGTCGGCCAGCTTGGCCTCGGCCTTGAGGCGGTTCTTGCGGGTGCAATGGGGGCAATCGACCACGCGCGGACCGACGGGCGCGGGCGTGTACGCCCAACTCGCGCTGGCCGTCGAACTCGTGCTCGTGTACGGCGGCGCGCTGGGGCCGGTGCTCGATTGCCGGCGGCGATCGAGATCGTACTCGGCGCGCTTGGCCGCATGCGTGAGCACGTCGGCGGCCTCGTTGAGGGCTGCCACCTGCTCGACCGTGCCGCCCAGATCCGGATGCAGCTTCTTGGCGAGCGTGCGGTACGCCGCCTTGATCTCCTGCAGCGAGGCGTCCGGGCTGACGCCGAGGATTTCGTAGTAGTTTTTGAGCGTCCGTTGCATGGGGCCTCCTACGGCGTGAGCCCTTATTGTAGCCAAGGAGCCCCGCTTTGATCCAGCGGCGGCAGCGAGAAAGCATCCCGAGTGCAGGCGCCGTGCAGGGTGTGCTCGTTTTGTTGTATAGTGCAAGGGTTTTCGGCCACGGAGGTAATCGATGCTGCGTCCTCTCACTTTCGCGATCGCCCTTTTGCTCGCCACCGGCTGCGTCTACACCGAAGCCTACGCCCGAAAAGACGTCGACGCCGAGGCGGCGCAATCCGTGCAGATGGCGAACGCGCATCATCCGCGCTGGTTCTCGTCGATCGTCTGGGCCGTGATGGAGAACCACGGCACGCTGCAGACGCGCGAATTGCCGGGCGAGCAGTATCTGATCAAGAACGGCGCGACGTTCAAGCGCTACTACGCGATCACCCACCCGTCGGGGCCGAACTACCGCGCGATCACCTCGGGCGAGATCTGGAACCACAACGAGGTCTACGGCCACCAGGAGCCGACCGTGGCGTCCGAGCTCACGGCGATCGGCATTCCGACGATCGACTGGTACTTCGCGGGCACGCCGGATCTCAAGCACGATCCCTACCACGACCTCAAGAGCACCGTCACGGTGCGCACGGACGCCTTCCAGCCGGACACGCTGCCCGCCGAGTGCCAGGTCTACCTGGGCCTCGACGACGACAACAACGCGCACAACGGCCCGCTTTCGGCCGTGTCTGACAACATTCTCAAGCTCGTGAACACGCTCGACCGCTCGAAGTGGTTCAACACGCCCGTGCACGGCAAGTACCCGGTGCTGTTGGTGACCTGGGACGAGAGCTTCACGGCGGACAACGACGTGCTGACGGCCTTCTACGGCAAGGGCATCAAGCCCGGCTACGTCTCGTCGGACGCCTACAACCACTACAACCTGTGCCGCACGCTGACGGACAACTGGGGCCTGGCGCCGTTGGGCCACGGCCGCGAGGCCAAGCCGATTTCGGACATCTGGAACTAAATTCGAGACCCTTTTCGGCGCCGGGCACTCGTAAAGTCGGACGGTCGGCCCAGAAAACTGGG
>DATNPP010000680.1:0-5206 GCA_036703175.1 Oscillatoriaceae cyanobacterium | reverse complement strand
GTCGCCCCCTCTCCCGGTTGGCTCCCCTGGACGGGTCGCCAACATCCCTCTCCCACCCTCCGGGGGAGAGGGCAATGGATCCGTCCCGCTCGTCAATGAGGGGTGCGAGTGCGGCTCGAGCTTCTTCGAGGGTTTCCGTGCCCCAGTCCGGCAGAGGCGCGATCTCGCCGAGGCCGGTGACGCCGTCTTCGTCGCGGACGACGACCCAGAGGCCGTGGCGTTCATGCCAGGGGCCGCGCGACGTCAGGACCGGGCGGGCGAAGGCCGCGCGGTAAGGCGTGAGCGCGAGCCGCAGCTTCATACCAGGAGGCCCAGCGCCAGTGCAAGCGCGTAGCCCGCGAGGAGTCGGGCGGTGCCGGCCAGGGCGCCGTTGAGCACCGGGCCCTCGGCGGCCAGCACCGTTTTCAGCGGCGGCACGGCCAGCGGCAGAGCCAACAGCGCGATGAAGGCGCCGCGATCCAGCAGGCCCAGGGCCACCAGCACGCACGGCAGGCCGAAGGCCAGCGTCAGCAAAGCGACGTAGAGCGAGCGCGTGAACTCGCCGCCGAATCGCACCGCGATGGTGCGCTTGCCGCACTGGGCGTCGGTGTGGCGATCGCGCAGGTTGTTCACGACCAGAATCGCCGCCGAAAGCGCGCCCATGGGCACCGAGAGCCAGGCGGCCAGGGGCGCGAGCGAATGGACCTGGACGTAGACCGTGCCCATCACGGCCGCGAGGCCGAAGAATACGAATACCGTCACCTCGCCGAGCCCGCGGTAGCCCAGCGGAAAGGGACCGCCCGTGTAGGCGATCGCCGCGAGAATCGAGGCGAGGCCCAGTACCACGATCGGCCAGCCCGCCACGAGCGTGAGGTACACGCCCGTGAGCGTCGCGAGGCCGAAGGTGATCGCCGTGGCCGTGAGGATCTGTGAGGGCGAGACCAATCCCGCCTGCGTGACGCGCATCGGGCCCTGGCGCTCGGCCGTGTCCGCGCCCTGCTTCCAGTCGAAGTAATCGTTCGCGAAGTTCGCGCCGATCTGGAGCAGCAGCGCGCCCAACAGCGCGGCGAGCGCCGGGCCGGCTGCGAAGCCGCCCAGCTTGTGGGCGATCGCCGTGCCCACCACCACCGGGGCGATGGCGGCAGGCAAGGTCTTCGGGCGGCTGGCGGCAAGCCAGATGCGCCACGCAGGCCAGTTTGCGGTTCCGGCGATCGCCATTTCGGCCTCCTACGGCAGGCGCTTGAAGCGCGAGAAGTTCGGCTTACGCTTCTCGAGGTACGCGTTGCGACCCTCCTGGGCCTCCTCGCTCATGTAGAAGAGCAAGGTCGCGTTGCCCGCCAGCTCCTGAATGCCCGCCTGGCCGTCGAGGCCGGCGTTGAAGGCGGACTTGAGGCAGCGCAGCGCGATCGGCGAGAGTTCCAGCATGCGCCGGCACCACGCGACCGTCTCGGTTTCCAGCTCGGCGAGCGGGACCACCTTGTTCACCAGGCCCATGTCGAGCGCCTCCTGAGCGTCGTACTGGCGGCACAGAAACCAGATTTCACGCGCCTTCTTCTGGCCGACCACGTCCGCGAGGAAGCTCGCGCCGAAGCCGCCGTCGAAGGAGCCGACCTTGGGGCCGGTCTGGCCGAAGCGCGCGTTCTCCGCGGCTATCGTCAGATCACAGACGACGTGCAACACGTGGCCGCCGCCCACCGCGTAGCCCGCCACCATGGCGATGACCGGCTTTGGCAGCGAGCGGATCTGCTTTTGCAGGTCGAGCACGTTCAGGCGCGGCACGCCGTCGCTGCCCACGTAGCCCGCCTCGCCGCGCACGCGCTGATCGCCGCCGGAGCAGAAGGCGTCGGGGCCCTCGCCCGTCAGAATCACGACGCCGACCTCGGGATCCTCGCGGACCATCACGAAGGCCTGCGAGAGCTCCATGACCGTCTGCGGCCGGAAGGCGTTGCGCACCTCGGGGCGGTTGATCGTGATCTTGGCGATGCCCTCGGCCTTCTCGTAGCGAATGTCGGTGAACGCGTGGGCGCTCTGCCAGCGCGGCAGTTCGGTGGTCGTGATGCTCATACAAGCGTCTCCTCAGGGTGGCGCGCGAACGCGCGGATGGTCTCGGCAAGCGCCCGCGGGCGCTCCAGGGGAACGTTGTGGCCGCACTCCGGCACGAGCGCGTGGCGCGCGCCGGAAATTTCGGCCATGCGGCGGGCGATCGCCGCGAACTTGGTATCCTCGGCCCCGGAAAGCCAGAGCGTCGGCATCGTGGGCAGGCGATCGCCCAGATAGTCTTGCGTGCCGAGGCCGAACGCCGCCATGGCGGCGGCGAGGCCCCGGGGATTCAGCGCGAGGCGGCGGCTGCGCTCCGCCGCCCGTACGGCCGGATCCAGGCGCTCCTGGCTCGCGAAGAGCGCTTGCGCTTGCCAGGCGTCCACGAAGGCCTCGAGGCCTTCGGTGTCGAGCAGGCGGATCCAGCGCGCGTCCTGCGTGCGCCGCTCGTCACGAGCCGCCGATTCCGGCAGTCCCGCCGAGGCGCCGACCAGTACCAGGCGCTTCACGCGCTCGGGAAAGGCGCAGGCGAGGTGCAAGGCCAGGCGCCCGCCCAGCGAGTAGCCCACCAGATCGAAACTGGCCGGCAACTGGGCGGCGAGCGCCGCCGCCGCCCGCGCGAGGCTCCAATCGGGTCCCGGCGAGCCCGTGCCGCCGTGGCCGGGCAGATCGGGCGCGAGCACCGCGTAGGCGTCTTGGAGCTCGGGCGCCACGGATTGCCAGCTCGCCGCTTCTCCGGCGTAGCCATGCAGCAGCACGAGCGGTGATGCGCCCGGCTCGCCCCAACGCTGCCAGCGCCAGGTGAGGCCGTCGGCTTCGGCCGTCCAGGTATTCATGCGTGCACCCGCCCGGCAGCGGCCATGAAGGCCTGATGGGCGGCCGCGGTCTCGCCGCGGTTCGCCGGAAACTCGATGATCGAGACACCCGGCGCCGCGAGCGCGTCCGTGACCGCCGCGCGCACCGCCTCGGGCGTCGTCGCGAGGGTGTGCGTCAAGCCGAAGAGCGCCGCGGCGGGCTCGAAGCCCAGGCCGTGCGGCGTGCCGAACAGCGGCTCGAACGCGTCCGTGGCCTGCGCGACGGGCAGCAGCGAGAAGATGCCGCCGCCGTCGTTGTTGAGCAGCAGAACCACCACGGGCCGGCGGGCGTGGCGGGCGGCCTGCAGTCCCGACAGATCATGCAAAAACGCCAGATCCCCCGTCACCAGAAGCGTGGGGCCCGCGTGCGCGAGGCTCACGCCCAGCGCCGCCGAAGTCACGCCGTCGATGCCGTTGGCGCCTCTGAAAGTATAGACCGTCTTGCCGAGCAGCTCCGCGTCGAGGTAGGTGTCCGCATGGCGCACCGGCAGGGAGTTGGAGAGACAGATCGCGGAACCCTCGGGCAGCGCGTCCACCGCGGTCACGACCGCAGCGGCCTCGGCCGGCAGGCCGCCTGCGGCCTTTTGCGCCGTCACGGCCGCTTCCTGCGCACGCCAGTGCTCGAGCCAGGCGCGACGAGCCTCGGCGCCTTCCGGAACGACGCGCGCGACGGCCTCGGCCACGTCGCCCACGATCGTCAAATCGGCGATCGCGTCGTGATCACGGCCCTCGAGGTCCGGCTGGAGGGCGATCGTCGGCGGCTTGAAACGGCTCAAGTAGGTCAAAGTGCCCTTGGCCGTGGGGGCGGCGCCCAAACGCAACACGAGGTCCGGCGCGGTGGTTTCGTGGCGCAAAAAGACGTCCGCGTGGGCACAGACGAGCGCCTCCCCGGCGGGCAATCCACGCAGGTCCGAGCCGACATCGGCGACCACGGGCACGCCGGCGGCCGCCGCGAATGCCAACAGGGCCGCGCCACCGGCATCCCGGCGGCCAGGCCCGGCCACGATGAGCGGCCGCCGGGCGTTCGCGAAACGCTCGGAAAGCTCTTCCAGCGCCATCTGAGGCGCGAGCGTGGGCGTCTGGCTCACGCGGGGCACGGGGCGACGCCCATCGGCCAGCGCGGCGACCTGCTCGACGTCTTGCGGAATCGGGGCCAGCGGCTCGTCGAACGGCACATTGAGATGCACCGGGCCGGGCGTGGGGCCCAGACTCGCCGCGATCGCGAGCGCCACCTGGCTCGCAAGCGCCGGAAGCGCCTGGCCCGAGGGCAGCGGCAGATCATGAAAGCGACGGACGGCATGGCCATACAGATGAAGTTGATCGATCGTCTGCGGCGCGCCCATCTGGCGCAAACGCGGCGGGCGGTCCGCCGTGAGCACCACCAGGGGCACGCGCGCCTGGGAGCTCTCGATCACGGCCGGCAAATAATTGGCCGCGGCCGTGCCCGAAGTGCACACGATCGCGACCGGCGCGCCGGAGGCGAGCGCGAGGCCCATCGCGAAGAAGGCGGCGGCGCGCTCGTCCGTGTGCATGAAGAGCTCGAGGCCGGGGTGGGCATGGACGGCGATCGCGAGCGGCGTCGAGCGCGAGCCCGGCGAGACGACCACCTGGCGCACGCCGCCCGCGACGAGTGTGTCGCAAATGGTCGTGGCCCAGAGCTGATTGAGGTTCGCGAAGCTCATGCGCCGGCTCCCGTCAAAAGTCCCACGAGCGGCGCGGCCTTGCGCTCGGTTTCGAGCCACTCGGAAGCCGGCTCGGAGCCGACCACGAGGCCGGCGCCGGCGAAGACCAGCGCCTCGCGCTCGCGCAGCAGCGCCGAGCGAATGCCCACGGCGAACTGCGCCTCGTCCAGGCCTACCCAGCCGATCGCCCCGGCGTACCAGCCGCGTGCGAAGCCCTCGACTTCCTGAATGAAGGCGCGCGCCGCCTCACGAGGCGTGCCGCACACGGCGGGCGTCGGATGCAGCCCGGTGAGCAGGGCCGTCAGGTCCGTTTTCGGCTTCAAGCGGCCCTCGACGGGCGTGTGCAGGTGCTGAACGTTGGGCAACACGCGCAGCGCGGGCACTTCCGGCAAGCTGAGGGTGTCCGTCAGTGGGCCGAGGACGCCACGCACCATCGTGACGACGGCGGCATGCTCGCGGCGCTCCTTTTCATTGGACAACAGAGCCTGGCCCAGGGCGTCGTCCTCGGCCGGGGTCGCGCCGCGCGCCGTCGTGCCGGCCAGGCAATCGGCGTAGACGCGATCGCCCGTCTGGGCGAAGATCAGCTCAGGCGAGGCGCCGAGGAAGGATTCGGCCCCGAAGCGAAAGCAGAAGCGGTGGCTGCGCGGTGCGCGC
>DATNPP010000660.1:0-1881 GCA_036703175.1 Oscillatoriaceae cyanobacterium | reverse complement strand
ATTGAGCCGGGACACTTCCGCTTCGCGGTCGACGGGGAGCACGTGATTCAGCTGGAGGCGCGGCTGTTCTGGACCCACAAGGGCACGGAGAAGCTCTTCGAGGGGCGCACGCCGCAAGCCGGCGCGCTTCTGGCCGAGCGGGTCTGCGGCGCCTGCAGCGTCGCCAATTCGTTGGCTTTTTGCCAGGCGCTCGAGGCGATCGCGGGCGTGACGCCGAGCGAGCGCGCGCAGTTGATTCGCGTGGTGGCGGCCGAGCTCGAGCGGCTCTACAATCACGCCGGCGACGTCGCGGGCATTCTGACGGACGTGGCCTACGCGGGCGGCGCGGCGCATCTGATGCAGTTGCGCGAGCGGTTGCTGCAGCTGAACGAGGCCTTTGCCGGAAACCGCCTGCTGATGGGCATGAACGTGCCGGGCGGCGTGAAGTGGGATCTGTCGCCCGACCTCGTCGCGCGGTTGGGCGAGCTGGCGGGCATTCAGCGCGCCTTCGACGAGCTCGTGGCGCTCGCGACGGCGGACGAATCCGTGCTGGATCGCCTGGAGACCACCGGGCGCCTGACGCGTCAGGTGGTCGACGAGCTGGGCGTGGTCGGCCCGGCGGCCCGCGCGGCGGGCGTGCGGCACGACGTGCGCAAGGATCATCCGTACGCGGCGTACGGGCGGCTGGGGTTCGAGCTGGCGATCGCCGAAAAGGGCGACGTGCTGGCGCGATTGCGCGTGAAACAAGCGGAGTTCGCGCAGTCCGTCGCGCTGATTCGAAGCGCGATCCGGCAGCTGCCCGAGGGGCCGCTCGCGGCGCCGTTGGGCATCCTCGGCGCCGGCTCGGCGCTGGGATGGGCCGAAGGGCCGCGCGGCGAGACCCTCGTCTGGGTCGAGACGACCGCGGACGGGCGGTTGGCGCGCGTGAAGGTGCGCAGCGCGTCCTACATGAACTGGCCGGCCGTGCCCCAGGCGGTGCTCGGGAACATCGTGCCGGACTTTCCGTTGATCAACAAGAGTTTCAACCTGTGCTATTCCTGCACGGATCGCTGAGGAGCTGACGATGTGGCGAATGTTGGCCAAGAGCCTGCTGAATGGCGTCGCGACGACGCGCTATCCGGCCGAACCGGACGCGCCGAGCGAGCGCTTCCGCGGTCGTCCGGTGCTGGACCCCGCGCGCTGTACGCAATCCGGCGATTGCGTGGCGAGTTGCCCGACGGGCGCGATTCGCCTCGACGACGATCCGGGCAGCACCGCCCGGCGCTGGACGATCGATTACGGCGCGTGCCTGTTTTGCGGCGAGTGCGCGCGGGCGTGTCCGTCGCAGGCCATTCGAATGACGTCCGAGTTCGAGCTCACGGTGCGCGATCGCGCGGATCTGGTGCAGACGACCACTTTGGCGCGAAAGGAACCGTCATGAGCGAGCTCACGCAAGCAGGCGAGGCCCTGGCGGGAAGAATCCGGGCGCTTTTCGGGCGATCGCTGCAGCTCCGTGCGGTGGACACGGGCAGCTGCAACGGCTGCGAGATCGAGCTCACGCAGCTCTCGACGCCGTACTACGACGTCCAGCGCTTCGGCATCGACTTCGTGGCGAGCCCGCGGCACGCGGACGCGATTTTGGTGACGGGTCCGGTGACCCGCCAGCTCGCGCCGGCGTTGCTCGCGACGTACGAGGCGATGCCGGAGCCAAAGTTGGTGATCGCGGTGGGCGCGTGCGCGATCTCGGGCGGGATCTTCGCGGACGGGTACGCGACTTTGGGCGGGGTGGACAAGCTGCTGCCCGTGGACGCCTACATTCCGGGCTGCCCGCCGCGGCCGCTGGCGTTGATCCACGGGTTGCTGCTCGCGATCGGACGCGCGGAGCAGCGCCTCGCCACTATCCAATAGCCCAAACAGGCGTCC
>DATNPP010000040.1:0-11830 GCA_036703175.1 Oscillatoriaceae cyanobacterium | reverse complement strand
GGGATCCGGCTTAGATCTTCGCCGCGCAATGCCTTGCGCAGCCAGAACTCGGTGATCTTGCCCGTCAGCACGATGCGTCCGTCGATGGCGACGACGGGAATGCGCTCGCGGTAACGCGCATAGAGCTCGGGCGTGTCTGCGATCGCGCGGACCTCCCAGTCGAATTGCAGTTCGTCCGCAAGCCGCGCGATCAGCGCTTGCGCCTTGTCACACAACGAGCACTCGGGCCCCGAATAGAGCACGAGCCGGCTCATCGAGGAGCGGTGCTCGGAACGACCGTCGATGTCGCGAGCGGCGTCGACGCGGCCGAGGCCGGCAAAGACAGCGGCGCCAGCACGGGCGTGGGCGAAGGCGAAGGCGAGGGCGAGGGCACCGAAGCCGTCAGCCAGATCTCGTGGCTCGCGGGGAAAACCTTGGCCTGCACGGGCATCGCCTGGGTCAGCTTGAGGTAGAGTCGCGTTCGCAAGCCCCCCTGGCGCTGGCTCAGCAGCCAGCCCTCGAAGACCCGATCGGTGTAGCTGTCGAAGCGCGCGCCTTCCAGCGGAAACGACGTGTTCGGAAAGTCGAAATAGACCCAGCGCGGGTTTTTGGCGTAGGCCTGCATCGCGTAGGCCGGTGGCTCGCCCTGGTATGCCAGCACGAGGCGATGGTGGAAGTCGTCGAGAACCGGCTTGCCGAGCATCGTGAGCAGCGCGTTTCTGCGCGTGGGGGGCGCCAGATGCTCAGGCGGCTTGACCGCCACCGGATGCGCGAAGAAGCGCAAGGGCTCGGACCAGTCGTCGGACGACGGCGAGGGAATGACGGGCGGCGGCGGCAGCACGGCCTGTTGTGAAGGCGCGGAAGAATGGGGCACGGGATGTGCCCCCAACATCGTGCGCTTGCCCGTGGGATAGACGATCAGCTCCTGGGACCGGCGATCGATCTCGAGCAGCGGCACGGCGGCCGAGGCGGTCTGCACGGCAAGGCGCACGTCGCCGCCCGGGCGGTTCGCGAGCGCGAAGCGTTGCACCACGCCGGACAGACGATTTTCCTGCGGTCGTCCCGCCTTGCAGCGCGCGGGTCCCCAGTCATAGTAGAAATGGCTCGGCGTCAGGCGAAAGAAGTGCGGCTGGGGCACGTCGCCCTGGTACGGCACCTCGATGGCCATCCGCGCGGCATCCCAGCGCGCCGGCCCGACGGTCCCGGGCGTTGGCGCGGCCAACGTCGGAGCGCTCGCCCCCATGGCGACAACCCCTGCCCAGATGACTGCTTGCGCAACTCGCATGACTGACCTCGAAGCCTCGACCGGGTCATTGTACCCTGGCCAACGCTCGAAAGCACAAGCAAGCGTCCCGTTTGAGGCTATGACGACCCCGGCGCAATCTGGCTCATGGCCGCCTGATACGCCGCATTGACCGAGGGCGCCGCCGTCACGACGCTGGGAGCCACCGGCGCGACGGCCGGCAATGGCAGCGGGGCCGCCGCCTGCGGCGCCGGAGCCGGCGTGACCGGAACGACCGGGGTCGTGACGGGCGCCACGGGCACCGTGACGGCCGGCGTGGTCGGAGCGGCGAGAACGGGCGTCGTGGTCGCGACCGTCGGCGTGCCCGGCGCCGCCGGCGTCGTCGCGACGGTCGGTTGCGTATCGGCGGCGCGCGCGAGGCCAACGAGGCTCGCCGCTTGATCGAAGGTCTGCACCGGATGCATCGCCTTGCCGAAGAGCCACGAGAGGGCAGTGCCCGCCTTTTGAACCGCGGTCGAGGCCCCGGTGGCGACGGCGTGGCAGATGTTGTGGAAGGCCTGAATCGGATGCATCACGCCCCAGCCGATCGCCTTGGCGGTATTGACCATCTTGGGCACGATCGTCTTGCGCATGTTCCAGATCACGAGCGCGAGCTGGCCGAAGTTGGCGAGCGAGTAGGCTTGCTTGAGCCAGGCGACGTCGGGGAAGATCCAGAAAGACAGCTTGATGGTGGCAAGGCCCATCTGCAGGACCGACTTGAGCTTGTCCGACTCCGTGGCGGTCGGATTCTCGAAGGTGTCCTTGGTGGAGATGGCCTGGCCGACGAACACCGCGCCGTCGGCGATCGGCAGCAACATGCCGAACAACTTGCCGACGGGGTTGTACTTCAAAAAGCTCAGGAGACGGCTGTTGCTGAACGAGTCCAGCATCGAGCCGATCGTCTTGCTGCGCGAGAGGATCGCGGTGGTGCCCTTCAATCCGATGTACACGCCGTCGGCGCTGTAGATCGAGCCCGCGGTATCCTGCGAGACGTTCTTGACCGCATCGAGCCGCTGGCTCTGGGTGGCCGCCGGATCATGCAATACCGTGCCCAGCGCCTTGGCATCCGTGACGGTCTTCTGAGCCAGCCCCGGCAAGGCCACGGCCGAGAGCCCGAGGCCCGCGACCGTCGCGACGTCGCCGGCGGCGCTGAAGAACTTGTCCTGGGCCGACTGGGTCTTGTCGTAGCCGACAGCCGCGGCGCTGCCGCGAACTTTGGACGAGAGTCGCGCGTAACCGGCATGGTTCTGGGCATAGACCTTGTCCGCCTGGGACGCGGCCACCTGAACGTTGCGAACCTGGGTGGCAATCTGGGCATCGTGCGAGAAGCCCGCGAGGCCGCCGGCCGAAGGCGAACTGGCCGTCACGACCAGGTTGCCCACCGCCGAGCCGAGGCCCGTCGTGGCGACCAGATCACGCTCGGCCGCGGTGAGGGCCTGGCCCGTGAGGAGCTTGCGCACCAGCACGCCACCCTTGCCCGCGAGATTGGAAGCCGAAAAGACTCCCCGCGAGAGTGCCGTTTTGCTGATTGTGCCGCTCGAACCCACCGTCGCCATAGGGCGCACTCCTTCCGTTCCAAAGGAGTTTTCCGGAGATCGGCCGCCATGCTTGCCTAAGGGGTGTTTAAGGTTTGGCCCCGTTTAGATAAATTCTCGTTAAAATGGCGTGCCGACGGCGTTTCGGCACCTCAGCCCCAGATCTTCCACCAGGGTCGGGCCTTGGAAGGCGACGACAGCAAGCGCAGCTCGCCTTGCAGCTTGTTCACTTCGTGCTGCAGGTTCAACGAGCGCTCCTGAAACGCGGCGGCCGTGGCGGAGAGCTTGGTCATCTCGTCGTAGGCCACGAGCAGCTTGGATTGCAGCATCTGGTTCTGCTTTTCCTTCTCCTCGATCAAGCGCAAGGTGGCATCGAGGCGCCCCAGCAGATCAGGCGGCAGGGTCGGAGGCAGGCTCTCCTCCGCGACGGACTCGGCCGCCGCCTTGCGGCGCCCCAGCTGAATGAACACCGGGGTTGCGAGCGGCCGTACCTTGGGCACCTCGGCGACGCGGGGCATCGGCAGAGGTCTTTCCGTCGGCCTCGCCAGCTCAGCGGGCATCGCGACGGCGGGCGCCTCTTCGGACGACACATCGGCCGTCTCGGGCTCCGGCGTCTCGGCGCCGGAGGCCTCGATGGGCGCCTCGGCCGCAGCCGGCACCACCGCCTCTGCGACGAGCGCGTCGTCGTCCTTGGGAATCGGCGCCTCGCCCAGGCCCAATAGCCGCCGACAGTCCTCGAAGCCGTGGCCGGCCTTCAGCAACTCATCGGCCCGCTGCAACAGCGCGAAGGCCTCGTGCTCGAAGAGCAGCTTGCCGCGCGCACCGCGCTCCACCGGAATGTTCAGGTTCGCGATGCGCTTCTTGACCGCCGAGGGGCTCACGCCCAACCGGGTGCTGACATCGAACAGGGTCAAAGGCGTCTCTTGCACGGTGCTCTCCAGACAAGCATCGGGAACGGACACCAGCATACCATGAATCGGTGTCCGTTTGACGTGCCATCGGTGTCCGCTCACTCGCCTCGGGCGGCCATCACCTTGAGACGCATGCGTCCCTTCTTGGAGAGCTGCCAGATGCGATCGATCTTCATGGCGCTGACGCACATGGTCCCGCACGGGCTGCTGCAACATCCGTCGGAGAGCTGGCCCTGAATCAAGCCGTCGATCCACAAACGACGAGCGGCCGCCTTGAAGGCTTCCGGCTCGGCGCCGAGGCGTTCTCGGATCTCGTCACCGGTGCCGGTTTGCTCGCCTAGCGCTCGAAGTATCTCTGTTTCCATCGTTGGCCTCGTGAAGCCAATTCTACCGCTGCCGGGTCGCAAAAGAAAAGCCCGGGCAATGCCCGGGCTCGATGGCGCCGCCTAGTAGAGCGGCAAGTAACGATCCAGCTCCCACTGCGTGACGTAGGTGCGGTACTCGTCCCACTCCTGGGTCTTGGCCTCGATGAAGCGATTGAAGAGGTGCTCGCCGAGCGTCTCGCGCGCGAGGTCGCTCTGCTTCAGCGCGTCGAGCGCCTCGCCCAACGAGCCGTTCAGCGAGTCGATCTGGCGTCCGGTACGCTCTTCGGGGCCCATGTGGTAGAGGTTCTCCTCCACCGGCGCCGGCGGCGCGAGCTCGCGCTTGACACCATCGAGGCCGGCCGCCAGCATCAACGCGAAGGCCAGGTACGGATTGCAGGTGGGATCCGGCGAGCGCAGCTCGATGCGCGTGGCCTTGGTGGCATGCGGATTGATGCGCGGCACGCGAATGAGCGCCGAGCGGTTGTTGCGTGCCCACGAGATGTAGACCGGCGCCTCGTAACCGGGCACCAGGCGCTTGTAGGAGTTCACGGTCGGATTGAGCACCGCGTTGATCGCCTTGGCATGGTGAAGCACGCCGGCGATGAAGTGGCGGGCGGTCTTGGTGAGGCCGTAGGGGTCATTGGCGTCGTACATCGCCGTTTCGCCGTCCCTGAAAAGGCTCATGTGCGTGTGCATGCCGCTGCCGTTGATGCCGAAGATCGGCTTGGGCATGAAGGTGCAGTACAGATCGTACTTCTGTGCCACGGCCTTGAGCGCGTACTTGAAGGTCACGCAGTTGTCCGCCGTCGTGAGCGCATGGCCGTACTTGAAGTCGATCTCGTGCTGCCCGACCGCCACCTCGTGGTGACTGGTCTCCACCTCGATGCCCAGCTGCTCGAGCGTGTTGACCATGTCCTGGCGCACGTGGCTCGCCAGATCGGTCGAGAGATCGAAGTAACCGCCTTGATCGTGCGGCAGCGGCGTGGGCGAGGTGGGATCGTTCGAGCGGAACAAAAAGAACTCGAGCTCGGGCCCGGTGTTGAAGTCGTAACCGAGCGCCTTGGCCGCCTCGATCTGACGCGCCAGCACGTAGCGCGGATCGCCCACGAACTGCTCGCCGTCCGGCGTGTGCACCCAGCAAATCACGCGAGCGGTCGTATTGACACCACGGGTCCAGGGAATGACGCGAAACGTCTCGAGATCCGGCATCAGGTACATGTCGGATTCGGCGATGCGGGCGAAGCCTTCCACCGAGCTGCCGTCGAACCACTTGCCGTGGCTCAACGTGTCTTCCCACTGGCCGGCGGGGATCGTGACGCTCTTGACGATGCCCAGAATGTCGATGAACTGGAGATCGATGAACTTGACGTTCTCGCGGGCGATCGCCTCGCGCACCTGCTCTTTCAACGCGGGCTCGATGGTGAGTGACATGGAACGCACACTCCTTTCTGGACCGGGATGCTCCGGCAGCTTACCACGCGATCGTCAAAGATGCACTCAGAGGTCGCCGCGCGCCGTCCAGAGGCGCAGCAGCATATGGCGATCGAAATCGGTGCCGAGCAGATTGCCGTCGAAAGGATCGAAGTTGAAATTGGTGAACTTCATGGCGACGAGCCGCGCGTCGCCGTCCTCGAAGTTGGTGCCGAAGGCGCCCGCGAGCACGTACACGCGCCCGCCGCCCGCGTCGAGGTCGGCCTTCTTGAGCAGATACAGGTGCCCGGCGTCGCCCACGATCAGATTGCCGCTCGCGTCGAAATCGAGCCCCAGCGGGGTGTCCAGGAGCAGATCCTGACGCGGAATGCCCTGGGCGATCTCGTCCGGCTGGGGCAGATGCGCGCCGGGCTGGCTGAGATCGACGAAGCCCGGTTTGCCGAACTGTCCCAGCACCGGCTGAATCTCGACATGGGCGGGCACCGAGGTGTTCCAGGCGTCGAGGTCGGCGGGCAAGGGCACCCGAAAGACCCAGTGGTCCAGGCTGTCCGTGACGTAGAGGTAGTTGCTTCCGGCATCCTCGCGCACGCGAATGGCCTGCGGTGCGTTCCAGATGAACGGCTGGCCCTTGTAGGTCATGCGCAGCGAGAAAATCTTGCCGTCCGAGGCGCGCACGAAGCGGATCGCGTCGAAATACACGTTGACGATCAACCCTGATTCGGCGCCCGGATCGGTGAACGGGGAGTAATAGGTCGCGTCCGGATCCTTCTTGTTGAGATACGACACCTTCGCGTAGCCCTGCTGCAGAATGTACAGGTTGCCCTTGCTGTCCATATCGAAGCCTTGCGGCAGGGCCAGAGGCGCCTGGTACGCCGGGCCGCCGTCGCCCAGCTCGAACTGGTAAGTCGTCTCGTCGAGCGGCGTGTTCGGATCATCCCCCTGAACCAGCGGTCCCCACTTGAGCATGCTGCCGGTGCCGGCGATCGTGTAGAGTCGGCCGGCCTTGAAGCTGCGGCCGAAGCGCGAGAAATCGACCCCCGGAATGAGCATCAAGCGGT
Organism: Oscillatoriaceae cyanobacterium; assembly: GCA_036703175.1. Classification (GTDB taxonomy): domain Bacteria; phylum Cyanobacteriota; class Sericytochromatia; order S15B-MN24; family JAQBPE01; genus DATNPP01. Next base: position 5,269 of record DATNPP010000040.1, on the reverse strand, counting down.
TGTTGTCGTGGGTGGTGAAAAAGAAGTTGTCGGCTCCCGGGGTGGCCGTCGGCTCGAGCCGCATGTTCGCGATCGGCGGAATCGGAAACCCGCTCGAAATCCGCGGCGCCGTGTCCGGGGCGGTCGGAGCGGTCGATTCGCTGGGCGTGTAGCGCGTCTCGAAGTCCGGATACCAGCCGCCGATGATGTAGAGTTGCCCCGGATTCATGGCCGTGCTGCACAACCACTTGGGCCCTTGAGAAACTTGGGGCCATAAATAGAGGGCTCCGGAGTCGTAGACGTAGATGTTGCCTTGCTCGTCCGCCACCACGTCGCGCGGATCCTTCAGCGTGATCGAATCCGGCAGGGCGTTCGCCACGGCCAGGGGGCGATAGCCGAGCAATCCGGTCCAGGCGTCCGACAAGCCGTCGGCGCCACCAGTGCCGTCCTTCGCGATCGCCGCGCCGAAGGCCTTCACGTAGGCATTGCGCAGCGCGATACCATTGCCGGCCTTGAGCACCTGAATGCTCGGAATGGCCCCCACCGCCGAAAACTGATCCGCCTTGAGCAACGGCAGCGTCTTTTGGTAGAGCGAGGCCAGCAGATCGCCGGTAATGTCGGCGAAGGACTTGCGATCCGGCGTGGGCCGCGCGGGCAATTGCCAGCGAGCCATCTCGGTGATCATGCTGGAGGCTTCGTCCAGCGTCGCGCTGGCGCTGCCTTGGGGAACGATCGCGGAAAGCTGGTGGTCCTGGGCCAAGTTCGCGCTGACCACGTAGGGGCGATCGCTCGGCACGCCTGTCAACCGGAACTTGCCGCCCGAATCGGTCGCCGTGCTGAACGCCTGGCCCCCCGTGCCGTACAACTCCTCATCGAGCGTGCCGAGCGTGATGAGCGCGTGCGCCGCGGGCATCGACAGCAGCGAATAGCTGGCGGCGCTGTCCTGAAAGTAGGAATTGGTCACCGTCTGAAACGCCACCGTCCCGTTCAAGGTGCCGGTGCCGGACGCTTCGATCATCAACCGGCTGCCGGCGTCGGTCCAGGGGGCTTGGATCGGCTTCTCGGCCGCCGCGTGGGCGATCGCGTCGCTTCCGCCCGTCACGACGGTGCCGCCCGCGGCCACGCGCGTCGGCGCCTGGGCCGGCGTTCCCTGGCAAGCCGCCAGGAGCGTGCCGAGCCAAAACATACTGCCGAAAGCGAATGCCTGCCGCCTCATGCGCCTACTCCTCCCACTGGAACCAGAGCTTGCGCACATGGCCGCTGTCGCCGTCCGAGAAGAGCAGGTTTCCGTCGTTGTCGAAGGTGACGGTGCGCAAGTTCGGCAGCGTGACCCAGTTCAGCGCATCGCCGTCGTCCAGGTGGGTCGCCTTGCCGTCGTCGGTCATGCGCACCTGGCCCGCGACGGTCGAGATGACGCCGTCGGTGTCCACCATGCGAATCCGTCCGTAGCCGGAATCCGCGATGAACATGCGCCCCGACGCGTCGAAAGCCACGCCCATCGGCCACGAGAGCTGCGCCTGCGTGGCGGGGCCGCCGTCGCCGGTATAGCCCACCGGAAAGCTGTAATTGGTGGTGCCGGCCTGCTGGGTTTGCGGTCCGGGCGGATCGCCGGCCACGCTCGTGATGATGCCCGTCGTGCGATCGAGACGCCGGACCCGCTGGTTGTCGCTGTCGCAAACGTACAGGGCCCCGTTGTAGAACGCCAGGCCGCGCGGCGTGTCCAGCTTGGCTTGCTGCGCGGGCCCGCCGTCGCCGGCATAGTCGCCGAACCAGCAACCCCAGCTCGAGGTGCCGGTGTGGGCGGGATCCCAGCTCGGATCACCCGCGATCGTGTAGATACAGCCCGCGTGCATGGTCACGGTCGCACCGAAGCTGTCGATGATGCCGTCCCCATTGCTGTCGATCGGCTGGCGGTAACCGTAGTAATTACGGCCATCCCCTTGTGGCGAGACGATCATGCAGACACGGTGCGTCGCCGCGTCGCTCAGGTAAATGTTGTGCAGGTCGTCGTACGCGAGATCGTAGACCGCTCCGATATGCGCGTACTTGGCAGGGTTGGGAATCGGCTGTCCCGTCGTGACGTAGTTCGGCTGCCCTTCGTCCGCGATCTGCCAGTAGGAGGTCTTCGGCGTCGCGCCATCCGGTAGGGGATGATTGGTCTGGCCGTCCACCGCCACGGGACTCGCGGGATCGGCATCCAGATTGTCGAAATCGCCGGTGACGTATTGAATGGGGAATTTGGGCTTGCCGTTCGCATCGAGCGCCTCATCGGAAACGATCGGCAAACGCAAGATGAGATCGGTCTGACCCGTCGCCACGATGAGGGACCCCGGATGGTTCGAATCGTCGGTGGGCTCGTTCTCGACGAGCAGGCCGTCCAATTCCGGATACTTGTTGCCCGCGTTCCAGAGCGACGTGATCGAGCCATCGGGCTTGAACCAGCGCACGTAGCCGTTGTAAAGATCCGGTCCTTGCGCGCTGACAAAGACGTCACCCCGTTTGGCGACCGCGATCTGCTTGATCCACCCGAGCGGGACCTGCTGCGGCGGCGTCTGCTTGCCGTTGCGCCAATCGCCCGTCGCGTTCGGCGGATCAGGCGCGAAGGCCACCGTCGGCAGCTGGCCATTGCCGGCGACGGTCGTGACGGCCATGGGGCGATGCCCGAGCAACTGCTTCCAGGCGTCCGACAGCGAATGCATCAGCGTATCGCTCTTCTTGGCGACGGAAATCGCCAGACAGTACTGGTTGCGTAGCACGTCCAGTCCGCTGAGCTGCAAATCGAAGGCGCTGACCGGAACCGCCGTGCCACTGGCGTTCAGCGCGGTCGTCGAAACCGGGATCTCCGCGCCGTCGATCGCCTGCTCTGTCAGGTTGACGACGTTGTAGAAGGCCGTCGCATCGTAACTCCCGAGCGCCTTGCCGGCGGAATACGCCTGCCCACGCAGGTATTCGGTCGCAAGCGTGGAGGCGAGATCGAGCTTCAGCTCATTGCGGCCGTTCTTGGGCACCAGGTAGCCCGTCAGGCGCTGGTCGTTGTTCAGCAGCGCATTGACGATCACGTCCTTGCCGACCGGGAACCCGTTCTGCGTCGTGATCGGGAAAGTAAAGGCGCCCTGGGAGTCCGTCGTCGCGGTGAAGATGTTGTTGGTCTGGCTGTTGAAGAAGTACTTCTCGTCGCGGTCGGTCAGGTACAAGAAGGCGTTGACGAGCGGCGAGGTGCTCGAATCCGCCAACACGCGATAGCTGCTGCCGTTGTTGCCGATGATGCTGCCGCCCTTGTCTGATATGAACGACGCGGCGTTGGAGCCGATGATGTTGGCGCTGTTGTTCGCGAGAATGCCACCGCCGTTGTTGCTGACGATCGCCGCCGGCGCCGTCACGAAGCCCAGCAACGCCGGCACGTCGGGGGCCAGTGAGGGCTCGGGCGTCGGCGAGCCGAAAGGCGAGGGCGCGACCGGCACGGGCGTCGGCGAAGCGGCCGGCAGCGGCGGCAGGGAAATCTCGAGCGTCGGCGTCAGGGCGGCGCGCCGTGATTGGATCTGGCTCGGATCCGACGCCTGAGGCAGGCTCTGACAGGCGGACTCGCCCAACGAGACCGCCAGCAGCACGGCAAGAAACCCGGTTACCTTGCGCACGAGACGCCCTCATTCCATAGGTTTCTTATACCGGGCGAGGGAGTGTTTAAACGGAAGATCAGCGTCGTCCGCGCGGATCCAGCATATCCCTCAGGCCGTCGCCGAGCAGGTTGAACCCGAGCACGGTCACGATGATCGCCACGCCGGGAAAGGTCACGAGCCACCACGCATCGCGCAGATAGGGCCGCGCGTCGTTGAGCATCGTGCCCCACTCCGGCGTCGGCGGCTGGGCCCCCAGGCCCAGAAAGCTCAAACCGGCGGTCTCGAGAATCGCCGTTCCGATGCCCAGCGTGGCCTGGACCGTGATCGGCGTGAGGCAGTTCGGCAGCACGTGTTGCAGCACGATGCGCAAATGCCCGGCGCCCAGGGCCTGGGCCGCCTCGATGAACTCCTGCTGCTTGAGCGACAAGACGCTCGAGCGCACGAGGCGTGCGTAGACGGGGACGTTTACGGCGGCGATCGCCAGAATGGCGTTGTCCAGGCTCGGGCCCAAAATGGCGACGATCAAGATGGCGAGCAAAATGCTCGGAAACGCCAACACCACGTCCAGACAGCGCATCACGAGCTCGTCGATGCGCCCGCCGCGGTAACCCGCGAGCAATCCGAGGGACGTGCCGATCACCAGCGACAACCCGACCGAAATCACGCCGACGCGCAGCGACACCCGTGTGCCGTAGACCAATCGGCACCAGAGATCGCGCCCGAGGTCGTCGGTGCCGAGGGCATGCGCGAGGCTGGGCGGCGAAAGACGTCCCGCCAGATTTTGAGCGGTCGGATCCCCCGGCGCGAGCCAGGGCGAGGCGATCGCGAGGAGCAAGAAAAGCGCGAGAATGACGAGCCCCGCCACGGCGCCGCGATTGGCCGCGAATCGGCGCCAGGCCAGTCGAAGCCGGCGGCGGTGTCCGGTGTCGGGTGCGGGAGCCGAGCGGGTCGGCAATGGCGTCTGCAACGACATGGTCAGGCCTCATGCCCGATGCGCGGATCGAGCAGGGTGTAGAGGACGTCGGTCACCAGGTTGATCAGCACGAAGGCCGTCGCGAAGAGGATCACGCAGCCCTGCAGCACCGGAAAGTCGCGCGTGAAGATGGCGTCGACGGAGAGCGAACCGATGCCGGGCCACGAAAAGATCGTCTCCGTAAGCACGGCGCCGGAAAGCAGCATGCCGAATTGCAAGCCCGCCACGGTCACGATCGGAAGCGCCGCGTTCTTGAGCGCGTGGCGCCAGTTCACAGCCCACTCGCCGAGCCCCTTGGCGCGCGCGGTGCGCACGAAGTCGCTCGAAAGCACGTCGACCATCGCGGCGCGCGTCATGCGCGCGATGATGGCGAGCGGGACGGTCGCAAGCGTCACGGCCGGCAGAATCAAGTGCGCGATGGCATCTTGAAAGGCCCAGCCGTCACGGGCGAGCAGGGTGTCCACAAGCATGAAGCCCGTCACGCGCGGCACGGTCACGAGGATGTCGACGCGCTGGGAGAAAGGCAGCCAGTTGAGGAAGGCGGCGAAGATCATCATCAGCACGAGGCCGAGCCAGAAAATCGGCATCGAGACGCCGAACAGCGAGCCCGACATGGCCAAATAATCGAGCCAGGAATTGCGCTTGACGGCCGCCAGCACACCGAGCGGAATGCCGACGGCAAGGGCGATTCCGAGCGCCG
>DATNPP010000590.1:0-5464 GCA_036703175.1 Oscillatoriaceae cyanobacterium | reverse complement strand
TCGACTGATACAGCAGGCCGAAGCACAGCCCGCCGAGGCCCGGGCCCAGAAACTGTTTCAGCGTCGTGGTCTGATTGATGCCGCCGATGTGCGACGCGCCAAAAAGCGCCGAGGTGAGCAGCAACGCCGGAATTGGCCCCGTGTCGCGCTCGAGCTCGTCTTGAAAGAAGCCGCGAAAGAGCGATTCCTCGCCGACGGCCGCGTGGCCGGCCAGCAGCATGCCCATGCCGGCGTTCGCGCCGTAGGCCTCGCCCGGGCTGATCGAGAGCCCGTACAAGGACGCCGAGCGGGCCTGAAAGACCGTCGGCAGCTCCGGCGCGTTGTTCGTCGGCTCGGGCAGCAGAGTGTCCAGCAGAATGTTGCTCGCGAGCGCCAAGCCGACCGTAGCCCAGATGCGCCAGTCTGAAAGTTGGGACCACGAAATCGGCGCGGCGATCAGATCGCCGACCGAGTGCACGTGCAACGGCTGCGGGAATCCCGCGTTGTGCGTGAGCTCGCGGCCCTCCTGAAAGGCCAGATGGGCCTGCACGAACCAGGCTTCCTGGGCCGTCAGCAGCCAGAGCGAGCTGCGCTGGTCCGGCAGATCCGCGAAGATCGTCGGCGGCAGATCGGCCGAGCCGGCCGCCAGCGGCAAGGCCGTCAGACCCAGCGAGAGGCCCGCGCCGTGCAGATCACCGAGCGCCAGCTGCCCGAGCCCCGGCACGCACAGCGAGGATGCCCCCGCGAGCACGGGCAGCCAGGGCGCCGGCTCTGCGGAAGCCGGTGCCTGCAAGAGCGCGATCGCGGCGATCGCCGCCGTCAACTTCCATCGCATCCCTGGCGTTATACCCGGCGAGCGAGCGCCGAAGCCGGGCCGGAGGCCGGATTCAGGTATAATAAAGAAGCATGTCAGACTTCAGTCGGCTGCGTCAGGCCCTCACGATCGAGGCCCGCCACAGCTATCCGAACCTCAAGGGCAACACCGCGCGCTTCGCCGATTTCGTGCGCGGCGAGCTCGTGCGCCTGTTGCCCGAGGTGCCGGCGACCGCGCGCGGCCACGTCGAGCCCCTGCTGATCGCATTCGAGGGCTACGCCGAGCTGACGCCCGAGGAACGCGCGCGCATCGTCGGCGGCTTGCAGGCGCTGCTGCCGCGCTTGGGCGGGCCGGTCGCAACGGCCGGGCCCAAGCGCGTCGAGAAGCCCGAGGTCAAGCCCGGAGAAGAGGAGGACTGGCGCGATCGCCCGGTGCAGTTCGTCAAAGGCATCGGCCCGCGCATCGCCCAGCTGCTCGCCAAGGTCAACGTGCACACGGTCGACGATCTGCTGCACTACTATCCGCGCCAGCATCTGGACTACCAGAAGCGCGTGCGCATTGGCCAGCTGAAGCCCGGCGACAGCGTGACCCTCTGGGGCACGATCAAGCGCGTCGAGGCCTACAACCCCAAGCCGAAGATGAGCCTCATCACCGTCTGGGTGACCGACGGCACCGGCACGATCGCCGCGCGCTGGTTCGGCAAGGGCGGCAACAAGTTCCAGCTCGACCGCCAGAAGTCGCGCTTTCCGGTCGGCCAGGCGATCCTGATGAGCGGCGAGCCCAAAATCGACAGCTTCTCGGGCCGCATCGTCTTCGATCGCCCGGAGATTCAGCTGCTGGGCGACACGTCGGGCGCCGACGCGGATTCGCTGCACCTGGGCCGCATCGTGCCGATTTATTCGCTCACGGAGGGCTTGCAGCTCAAGGCGCTGCGCAAGGCCATGCGCACGGCGCTCGACACTTACTTGCCGCTCGTGCGCGATCCCTTGCCCGCCGCGCTGCGCGAGAAGCTGGGCATGTGGACGCTCAAGAAGGCCCTCGAAGAAATCCACTTCCCCACCAGCCAGGACAGCTTGCAAGAAGCGCGCCGCCGATTGGTCTTCGACGAGCTCTTCTGGATGCAGCTGGGGCTGGCTTATCGCCGTGCCCAGCAGGCCTCGAAGACCGAGGCGCTCGAGCTGCCGGCCTCGGGCGAGTTCGTGACGCGCCTCAAAGACTTACTGCCCTTCCAACTGACGGGCGCTCAAGAGCGCGTCTTCCGCGAGATTCAGGCGGACCTGGCGAGCCCCAAGCCCATGAACCGCCTGGTGCAAGGCGACGTGGGCTCGGGCAAGACGATCGTCGCGCTGCTCTCGCTGCTGATCGCCGTCGAGAACGGCTATCAGGGCGCGCTGATGGCGCCGACCGAGATTCTGGCCGAACAGCACTACCAGAAGATCGGCGCATGGGTCGCGCAACTGGGCTTGCGCGTCGCGCTGCTGCTCGGCTCGATGACCAAGAAGGAGCGCGAGGCCAACTACCGGGCGATCGAGGAAGGCCTGGTGCACCTGGTGATCGGCACGCACGCGCTGATTCAGGACAAGGTGAATTTCAAGCGCCTGGGCCTCGTCGTGATCGACGAGCAGCACCGCTTCGGCGTGCGCCAGCGCGCCACGCTGCGCGCCAAGGGCCAGTCGCCCGAGGTGCTCTCCATGACGGCCACGCCGATTCCACGCACGCTGGCGCTGACGCTTCACGGCGATCTCGACGTCTCCGTGATCGACGAGCTGCCGCCCGGCCGCAAGCCGGTCGAGACCGTCTGGGCGCGCGGACGCGAGAAGCGTGAGGTCTGGGAGAAGGTGCGCGAGCAGCTCTCGGTGGGGCGGCAGTGCTACGTCGTGTATCCGCTGATCGAGGAGTCCGAGAAGCTGCAAGAAGACGTCAAGGCGGCCACCGAAGGGCACGCCTGGCTCTCCGAGGAGATCTTCCCCGAGTTCACGCTCGCGCTGCTGCACGGCCAGATGCCGTCGAGCGAGAAAGAGGCGATCATCGAGCGCTTCCGCACAGGCGAGGTCCATATGCTCGTCTCGACCACCGTCATCGAGGTCGGCGTCGACGTGCCGAACGCCAGCGTCATGGTGATCGAGAACGCCGAGCGCTTCGGGCTCGCGCAGCTGCACCAGCTGCGCGGCCGCGTGGGCCGTGGCGCGGCGCAGTCGTATTGCTATCTGATGTCCGATTCGCGCTCCGAACAGACCAAGCAGCGCCTGTCGATCATGGAGGCGACGAACGACGGCTTCGTGATCGCCGAGCAGGACCTGAAGCTGCGCGGGCCGGGCGAGTTTCTGGGCACCCGCCAGAGCGGGTTGCCGGATCTGGTGCTCGCGGATCTGGTCAACGACACCGAGATCCTCGAGATCGCGCGCAACGCGGCCATTCGGCTGGTCTCGACCGATCCCGAATTGGACGGCCGGCCGTTGCTCAAGGCGGACCTGTTCCGCTACTTCTCGGCCAATTTGAGCTTTTTGGAGGTCTGATGGCGGACGTCGCGATCGCCGATTTTCTGACCGCCGAGGGCTTCGACACCGAAGAGGCCCAAAGCATCGCGCGCGGCGTGCTCGAAGCCGAGGGGCTCACGCGCGCGGGCAAGCAGCGCATGGTCGACACCAAGCGCGAAGCGGCCCACCGCGCCCTCGCGACCTTTCTGAGCCCGAGCTGCGCGGGCTGCCGCGAGGTGGCGAGCGCGGACGCGGACGGGCGCGCGCCGGTGATCGTGAGCGCCGAGGCCTGCCACTACTGCAAGGGCTCGGCCAACCGCCGCGCCGTGAGCGAGCTGATACGCACGTGTCGCAGAGCCGGCGTGACGCGCGTGCTCGTCGTGGGCGGCACGCCGAACCTCTACGAGAGCCTCGAGCGCCTCACGAAGGAGGCCGGCGGCGGCATCACCTGGCGCTTCGTCGAGGCGACGGAGAGCGTGATCACCAAGGCCGACGCGACCAACGCCCTGCGCTGGAGCGAGGTGGCGGCCATCTGGGCGCCGACGCCGTTGCCGCACAAGGTCTCGAACATGTTCACCGAGAACCCCGAGGCCAAGCGCGCGCGCCTGGTCGTTTGCCATCAGCGGGGCATCGCGGCCTTGTGTTCGGCGATCGTCCGCACGCTCGGCGCGCGCTGACACTTCGCCGCGCCGGGGTAAAATGGCAGAGCCGTCCCTTTTTCCGGAGTTCCGCTCGTGATCCACTTCGGCGACCGCTCGGGCTTTCGCGTGCAATCCCTGCGCATTCCCTGCCCGGCCCTCGAGCGCCCGCTCAAAATTCTGCACCTCTCGGACACGCACCTGCTGCCGCGCGATCGCGCCAAGCTGGCCTTCGTGCAGCGCGTGACGGACGCGGACTACGACTTCGTCTTTCACACCGGCGACGTCGCCGAGGAGACCGGAGCCGAGACGCTGGTGCCGCAGATGCTGTCGCGCCAGCCGCGCTACGGCGCGTACATGGTCCCCGGCAATCACGACCATTTGCGCCTCTCGACGCTCGAAGGCTGGGGCGAGTTTTTGCTCGGCAAGCAACACGGCCCCGAGCGCCAGACGGACGTCGATCGCATGCGCGCCAACTACGAGGCGGGCGGGCGCTGGCGCGTGCTGCTGAACGAGGCCGCCACGCACACGATCGATGATCGTGAGGTCGTGATCGCCGGCGTCGACGATCCCTGGAGCGATCGCGGCGATCTGCAAGCGACCATGCACCGCGTCAAGCGCGCGGACGTGCTGATCGGGCTCGTGCACGTGCCCACGGACCTCGCGAGCTTCGCGCAGCGCGGCTTCCACCTGGTGCTCGCGGGCCACACCCACGGCGGGCAAATTCGCTTGCCGCTCGTCGGCGCACTGCGCACGCAGTGCGATCTGCCGACCAGGTACGCGCGCGGGCTGCACTACGTGGAGAGCACGGCCGTGCACGTCAGCCAGGGCCTGGGCGCGGGCAAGGTCGTGCGCGTGCGGGCGCTGTGCCCGCCGACCGCGTACGTCATTCAACTGGGCGGGTAAAGTGGCCCCGGAGGTGCCCATGCCCGAGGGCCAGCCCGCTTCGTTGAACCCGGTTCCGCGCTCGCTGCTCGATCAGTTCCTGCAGGAGCTGCACGATCTGGGGCTGAGCGCGCGCCAGGTCGACGGGCACCTGGTGTACCTGCGCCTGTGGCAGATGTTCCTCGCGCCCGCCAAGCTGCTCGCGGGCACGCCGGACGACCTCGCGCGCTTCGAGGACTTTCTGCGCGACGAGGGCCTCGCACGCGAGGAGCTTCAGCTCGCGACCGAGGCCGTCGAGCACTTCTACGCCTTCACCCTCGATCGCCTGCCGAACTGGGCCGAGCACGAGAGCTGGCTCGAGCACCTTGCCGTGCCCGCCGAGGTGCGCTCGGTGCCGCTGTGGCGGGCGATCGCCCGCAAGTTCACGCCGCATCTGCGCAAGGTCGATCCGGGCCTGCTGCGCTGGGACGGCCCCGGCGCGCGGGCGAAACCGGAACGGGGCGGGCAGTGAGCGCCAAGCACCCGCTCCTCGTCATGACGCCGGCCGCCCGGCGATCGCTCGCCCGCACCCTGGTGATGGGGCTCGCGGCGCATCGACTGGCCGAGCGCACGCGCCGCAGCGCCCAGGCCCTGCCCGCGGCGACCGCATGTCTCGGCGTCGGCGCGCTGCT
>DATNPP010000577.1:0-9135 GCA_036703175.1 Oscillatoriaceae cyanobacterium | reverse complement strand
CGCGGTGCTGACCGAGCGCCGGCCGCGCAAGACGCAAGTGGCGCCCTCCGACCCCACCGACGCGAATGCGGTCTTCGATTCGAAGTACATCTATCTGCGCGCCGGCGAGTACTTCCTCGAGGGCGTGCCGGCGGGCATCGCCACCGTGACGGCCACCTACGGCACCACCCAGTCGCCGCAGAGCGAGGTGACGGTCTACACCAACACCACCACCGATCAGGAGAATTTGAGCCTCGACATTCCGCAGCCGATCGTCAACGACGACGGCAGCACGCCGCACGTCGTGGACTGGACTGGCCTCACGCCGGACACGGGCATCTCGCTGTCGGTCTCGAGCAAGTCGAGCGACTCGAACCCGCCGATCACGACGGTCGACGTCAGCTACGATCCCAGCCCGCCGAACGCGACGGTCGAGCTGCGCTCGCCGCCGGGCTCGGGCGGCGTGACGATCAGCCAGGTCAGCGTGGTCTACGTCTGGAGCACGCCGAACGACGCCACGCCCAAGCAGCTGGAAGTGCCGGCCTACACGATTCCGCCGGTCACGATCGGCGCCGCGCAGGCCACCTCCTACGGCCCGCCGGCGGACATCATCGTGCCGGTCGCCTCGGCCTCGCTGCAGACGATCTTCCAGAACGATCCCAACAATCCGCCGGGATTGGTGCTCGCGAACATCGAGTTCCTCGATTCGAGCGGCTTCCAGGTGCAAGACGAGAAGCTGCAGCCGCTGCAGGTCTCGGTGCCGCTGCGCGCATTGAGCACGGGTGGCTAGTTCCGAGGGCTTTCGGGTATAAGACGGACGGGTCTGGAGGCTGCGCCTTCGGACCCGTCGATTTTTTTCGCATCGCTTGGAGGTCCGCTTGGAAACGCTCGCGCTCTCGGGAATGTGGCAATTGTTGCCGGTGAATGAGTTCCTCGACGACTACACGTCCGTGACGGATTGGCACGAGCAGGAGCTTCCGGCGCACTGGCAGGAGCACCCGGCGCTCGAAACCCACGTGGGCAAGGTCGTCTACCGCAAGCGCTTCTCGTGGAAGCGCGGCCAGTCGGCCCACAGCGTCTGGTTGCGGCTGCGCGGCGTGTTCTACCGCTACCGGCTGCGCCTCAACGGCAAGGCGCTGGGCACCGGCGAGGGCTACTTCTTTCCGCAAGAGCACGAGGTGACGAGCCTGCTCACGGACGAGAACGAGCTGATCGTCGAGGTCGACAGCCCCGTCGAGCGCTCGTGCCTCGAAAAAGAGATGATCACGGGCGTGTTCGCCCACTGGGACGCGCTCTCGAGCTACAAGTACAATCCCGGCGGCATCTGGCTGCCGGTGGAACTGCAGGTGCGCCCGGAGGTGCACGTCAGAGGCGCGATGGTGCACCTCGAGCGCTTCGACGATCAGGCGGCCCACGTGGCGCTGCGGCTCGATCTGTCCGTCAAGCAGGCGGGCACGGCGCGCTGGCATGTGCGTTTCACGCCGCACAACTTCGACGGCGAGGCCGCCGCGTTCGACGGCACGGTCGAGATGGTGGCCGGCGACTACGGCTGGAGCCAGCAGCTCTCGATCGCTCCGTACAAGCTCTGGTGGAGTCATGATCTGGGATTTCCGCACCTCTACAAGGTCGAGGTGACAATCGAAGGCGCGGGGGACGCGCCGGTGCGCTGGGAAGGCGTCACGGGCTTGCGCACCTGGGAGATGCGCGACTACGTGGCCTACCTGAACGGCCAGAAGCTCTACATCAAAGGCAGCAACTATCCGCCGGGCGACGCGCGGCTCGGCAGCATGACGCGCGATCGCGCGCTGACGGACGTTCGCTTGGCGAAAGACGCGCACATGAACATGCTGCGCGTGCATGCCCACGTCGATCACCCCGAGCTCTATCGCGCGGCCGACGAGGAGGGCCTGCTGCTGTGGCAGGATTTCCCGCTGCAGTGGCTCTACGCCAAGCGCATCTTGCCCGAGGCGCTGCGTCAGAGCCGCGAGATGGTGCGGCTGCTGCACAACCATCCCAGTATCGTGATCTGGTGTCTGCACAACGAGCCGCTGCACGTGGACGACACCAGCGTCGAGCCCTTGCTGCGCCAGCTCAAGACGCAGTGGAGTCTGATCTTCAGCTGGAACCGCGACGTCATGGACACGCAGCTCATGGCGAGCACGCAGCACCTGGATCCGAGCCGCACGGTCATTCGCTCCTCGGGCGAGATGTGGTTGCCGCTGCGCATGGACGGCACGGACGGCCACTACTACTTCGGCTGGTACATGTCCTACGGGCCCAAGCGCTGGTTCGAGATCTGGCGGCGCGTGCTGACGCGCAATCTGCGCTTCGTGACCGAGTTCGGCGCGCAGAGCTTTCCGAACCTCGAAAACGCGCGCAAGTTCCTGCCCGAGAACCTCGAGGGGGCGGACTTCAAGTTCCTCAATCGGCATTACCTGCTGCAGTGGGACATCATGAAGCTGTGGGTCGACACGAGCTCGACGGCGTTGCCGGATCTGGTCGAAAAGTCGCAGGACTACCACTCCGAGATCAACCGCTACTACGTCGATCGCCTGCGTTACTACAAGTACAAGCCGAACGGCGGCTTTTTGAACTTCATGTTCATGGACTCGCAGCCGTGCGTGAGCTGGTCGCTGATCGACTACTGGCGCGAGCCGAAGAGCACCTACCACGCGTACAAGCGCGCGCTCGCGCCGCAGTACGCGTTCTGCCTCACGCCGAAGGATTCCTACAAGCGCGGCAAGGCGGTGTCGCTGCCGACGTACGTGGTCAACGACGCGCATGCGCCGAAGCCCGTGCGGCTGCACGTGCTGATCTTCGATCCGGAGGGGCGCACGCTCTACGAGAAGAACCACGTGCTGACGCTGGCGCCCGACTGCGAGGCGCAGCCCGTCGAGTTCCCGACCTTCAAGCCGACGAGCGGCGGCACGCACATGCTCGTGCTGACGCTGGAGCAAGAGGGCGCGGAGCCGCTGGAGAACGGCTACAAGCTGGAAGTGAAGTAAGTTTCACCCGGGAGCCTTCTTGCTGCCATCGGCAAGGGGGCTTCGTGGCCCATGTGGATATGGACTTATCTCACAGTCTCACGCGACGCGATCTGTTATGTTAGCCGGGCACCGCGCGGGCGGCGGGGACCCCCGCTTGAGCCGCGTCGGCCGCGCATGAGGGGGGTACAGATCGTGGTGTCTCCCTCGAATAGGTGAACCCGTGAGCGCAATCCTTCGTTTCGTGCTGTTGTTGGCCGTCCTGTTCGTGGCGCCCAAGGCCTGGGCCGCCCCGATCCAGGCCGGGCAACCCGGCGTGGCGGTCTTCGGCGCGGATCAAAACGAGGCCGGCAAGGCCTTGCCCAAGCCCGCGGCCGACACCGCGCCGGCGACGCCCAAGCCCGCTTATCTGCAGGAAAACCAGCCCCTGCAGCTCAAGGACTACGACGAGCCCAAGGCGCTGCCGCAGGCGCCCTGGTGGCAGCAGCTGCTGGGCTTTCTGCTCAAGCTCGTGCTCGTGCTGGGATTGATCGTGCTCACGCTCGCCGCGATCAAGAAGCTCAACGGCGGCCGGCTGGCCCTGCCCAACACCAAGGGCCGTAATTTGATGGTGCTCGAATCGACGCACCTCACGCCCCAGCAGGCCGTGCACATCATCTGCCTGGGAGGCGATCGCCTGTTGGTCGTCGGCGCCACGCCGCAGTCGCTCACGCCGCTCGCCGAGATCACCGATCCGCTGATGGTGCGCCACTACATGGCCAGCTCGAAGATCAGCGCCTCCCAGTTCAATCAGATGTTCGACGTGGAGTCCGTCGTGCAGGAACACGGCGACTTTCTCGACGAGCCGCGCGGCAAGCGCCGGAAAGGCTGGCCGCGCGCATGAACTGGAAGCGAATCCTGCCCGTCCTGGCGATCGCCCTGGGCGGCCTCGCGCTCTTCGCGGGCGTGGCCCACGCGGCCGACCTCGCGCTGCCGAGCGTGAACATCGGGCTTTCGGGCAGCTCCAAGCCGCAAGACGTCTCCGTGACGCTGCAGATCATCATGCTGCTCACGGTGCTCTCGCTGGCGCCGGCGATTCTGGTGCTCATGACGGCCTTCACGCGCATCGTGATCGTGCTTTCGTTCGTGCGCCAGGCGATCGGCACGCAGGTGATGCCGCCCAACCAGGTGGTGATCGGCCTCGCGCTGTTTTTGACCTTCTTCGTGATGGCGCCCGTCGCGAACGACATCTACACCAACGCCTACACGCCCTACACCCAGCACCAGATCACGCAGGCCGTGGCCTTCGACCGCGCTCAGGCGCCGGTGCGCCAGTTCATGCTGCGCCAGACGCGCGAGCAGGACCTCTCGCTGTTCGTGAAGCTCGCCAAGCTCGACCGGCCGCGGACGATCAAGGACGTGCCCACCTACGTGATGATTCCGGCCTTCGTCACCAGCGAGCTCAAGACCGCCTTCCAGATCGGCTTCGTCATCTATCTGCCCTTCTTGATCATCGACATGGTCGTCGCCAGCATTCTGATGTCCATGGGCATGATGATGCTGCCGCCGGCCGTGATCTCGTTGCCGTTCAAGATCATCCTGTTCGTGCTCGTGGACGGGTGGAATTTGCTCTGCCGCGCCCTCGTGACGAGCTTCAGGTGAGATCATGACCGAGTCCGTCGTCATCACGTTGGCCCAGCGCAGCCTCTGGCTGCTGCTCGAGCTCTCGATGCCCACGCTGATCTTGAGCCTGGTGGTGGGCCTGTTGGTTTCGATCTTCCAGGCCGTCACGCAGATCAACGAAATGACGCTCACCTTCATTCCGAAGCTGGTGACGGTGTTCGTGGCGCTGATCTTCTTCGGGCCCTGGATGATCAACATCACGATGGATTTCGTGCAGCAGATCTTCCTGCATCTGCCCGATTACGCGCATTAGCGGGGCGGCGCCATGGATCTGACCGGCATTCTGAGCTTGCCGCCGCAGGGCCTGGTCGTGTTCCTGCTCGTGCTCGTGCGCGCGATCGCGATCTTCATGGTCGCGCCGGTGCTCGGCAACACGCTCGTGCCGCTGCCGGTCAAGGTCGGGCTGGCCTTTCTGCTCACCGTGATTCTGGCGCCGTTTCTCGTGCACCAGCCGCTGCACGTGGACGTGCAGAACTTCTGGGCGATCGGCCTCGCCGTGCTGCAAGAGACCGCCGTGGGATTGATGATCGGCTTCATCGCGCAGCTGCTCTTCGTGGCGATGCAGTTCGCCGGCCAGGCCATCGGCTTGCAGATGGGCTTCGGCCTCGCGAGCGTCTTCGACCCCAGCTCGCAGGCGCAGGTCTCGATCACCGCCCAGCTCTACCTCTTCGTCGGCATTTTGGTCTTTTTGCTGCTCAACGGCCACCACTACATCATCATCGCCCTGGCGCGCAGCTATCACTCGATTCCGCTCGCCAGCTTCACGCTCGACGCCCACGCGATGAACCTGCTGCTGCGCGCCACCGACGACATGTTCTGGGTCGCGCTGATGCTCATGGCGCCCGTGCTCGGCGTGCTGGTGCTGGGCGAAGTCAGCATGGCGATCGTGGCGCGCATCATGCCGCAGATGAACATGTTCGTGGCCGCCTTTCCCGTGAAGATCTTCCTCGGCATCGTCACGATGGCGCTGTCTTTTCCGCTGCTCGTGAGCTACATGGGGGCCACGACGCAGCAGAGCTTCGACCTCGTCTTCCGCTTTTTGCGTGTGCATTGAGGGGGTGAGCGCGGTTGGCTGAAACGGGCGGACAGGAAAAAACCGAAAAACCCACTCCACGGCGCCTATCTGAGGCGCGGAAAAAGGGTCAGGTCGCCAAGAGCCTGGACGTCAACACCGGCGTCATGCTGCTCGTGGGCATTCTCGCGATCAAGTGGCAGTTCTCGGCGATCGGCCAGCAGATGGTCGAGCTGACGACGCGCCTGTTCACGGATCTGCCGACGGGCGATTTTTCCAAGGACAGCTTCTATCACCTGCTGATCTTCCTGGGCGAGCGCTTCGGCCTCATGATCGCGCCGTTGCTGCTGGTGCTGCTGATCTCGGGGCTGTTGGTCAACTATTTGCAGGTGGGCGTGCTGTTCACCTCCGAGCCGCTCAAGCCGAACCTCGAGAAGATCAATCCGCTTTCCGGCCTCAAGCGTATGTTCTCGCTGCGCTCGGTGGTCGAGACGCTCAAGGCGATCCTCAAGATGGCCGTGGTCGGCGTGATCGTCTATCAGGTGATTCGCAATCACTACTCCGAGCTCGCCGGCGCGATTCTGCTCGACAAGATCGGCGTGGCGAACCTGTTCGCCCAGACGGCCTGGGAGATCTGCTGGAAAGCGGTCTTCGCGCTCGTCATCTTCGGCTTGCTCGATCTGTTCTACCAGCGCTGGGACTACGAGCGCGGGCTCAAGATGACCAAGCAGGAAATTCGCGACGAGGCCAAGCAGTCCGAAGGCGATCCGCTGATCAAGGGCCGCATCCGCCGCGCCCAGCGCGAGGCCTCGCGGCGCCGCATGATGGCCGAGGTGCCGAAAGCCACCGTCGTCATCACCAACCCGACCCACTTCGCCGTGGCGCTGCGCTACGACCGCGGCTCGATGGATGCGCCCAAGGTCGTCGCAAAAGGCGTCGATCTGGTGGCCCAGCGCATCAAGGCGATCGCCGGCGAGGCCGACGTGCCGATCGTCGAAAACAAGCCGCTCGCGCGCGAGCTCTACAAGAAGGTCGAGATCGACGAGACGATCCCCGAAGAGCTCTACACGGCCGTCGCCGAGATTCTGGTCGTCATTCAGCGCCTGAACAAGCGCAAGCGCGCCATGGTGTAGCCGCCGATCCGCACGATCACTGGTTTAACCATCTCTTAACCCCTCGTGTGATAGTCACGGTCGTACGCTTGGGTACACGACTATCAGCGTAACCGAGCAACCGGACTCAGGGATCGGCAGGGCGGTTACAAGAGGAGGAGAGGACTCATGAAGTTCCGCGCCAACCATAAGATGACCCGCCATATCGCGCTCGCGAGCGGCCTGGTGATGCTTTTCGCCGGCTGCCAACTGTCGACCCCGACCCAGCAGCCCCAGGTGGAGCACAACGTGGGCAACAACCCCACGTCGACCACCACCGGCAACGGCCAGTCCAACGTGCCGACGCCGCAGAATCAGTCCAACGCGACCGTGACGGGCACCGTCACCGACACGAACGGCGCGCCGGTCGCGGGCGTGCAGATCAACACCTACGACGGCTTCACCACCACCACCGACGCGAACGGCAAGTACACGTTGCCTGCGATCGGCCAGGACGAGCTGCGCGTCGACTTCTCCAAGGACGGCTTCATTCCCCGCCAGGTGCTGACGGGCCTCGACGCCGGCCAGACGGCCAGCCAGGACATCACGTTGCTGCCGCTCGACAAGACGGTCGCGACGGTGAACGCCAAGAACGGCGGCAGCGTCACCAGCTCCGACGGCAACTCGGTGCTCGAGATTCCGCCCGGCGCGTTGACCGGCGACACCAAGGTCAACGTGACCTGGATGGATCCGATGCCTTCCGCGCAGTTCCCGACGGATTACGGCCAGCTGCCCGGCCCCCCGGTTACGAAGACCATGCCCGACGGCAGCGCCGCGGGTGACGTGCAGATGCTCTCGCCGCTGGGCTTCGCGACGGTCAACCTCAACGGCGGTCAGCTTGCGCCCGGCGCGCAGGCGACCCTCAAGATGAAGGTCGATCCCGCGGCGTTGCAGGCGGCCGGCTCGTCGATCGACTTCAACAACCCCGACACGCTGCAGCAGCCCTGCTACGAGTACGATCGCGCCAGCGGTCTGTGGGTGAACCCGGCCACCTCCAAGCTGGAGAAGGACGCCGACGGCACCGTCTGGTTCGTCTACACCCTGCACGGCCAGGACGCGCCCGCGCACCTCAAGGTGCTCAACCACATCTCGGGCCAGAAGACGATCTACTGGACCACGCAGGAGGCGCGGACCGGCTCGTACACCACCACGGTGAGCGTGGGCGGCTACACGAAGACCGTCACCAACTACTACACCTACTACGTGACGGTGTCGCATTCCAAGCAGGTGAACCTGTACGGCAAGCACTTCGACGGCCAGATCGTCGAGCGCTCGAGCAACTCCGCCTACAACGGCAAGGGCATCAACGGCGCCACGGTCGACCACCAGGCCGACTTCTACGGCATGACCCGCTCGAGCACCGACGGCGGCGGCAACTACGACATTCCGATGTGGTACCAATCGAGCGGCGTGAACGTGTCCGGCTCGACCTGGCGCGGCGCGAGCTCGACGGGCGGCGGCCTGAACGAGACGATTCCCACCGACGGCAACGTCACGGCCGACATCAAGGGCGGCTCGCTCGATTACAAGGCGACCAACTCGAACCTCTCGAACGGCAGCTGGAGCGGCAGCGTGAACAAGGTCGCCAGCCGCGACTCCGACGTCACGCTCGAGAAGCCGGCCTCGCCGCTCTACATCGCGGGCAATCCCACGCTGTCGGGCAAGGTGCCGGTCAAGGGCACGCTGGCGTTCGGCACGATCAAGGTCGTCAAGGACGTGAGCGGCCAGGTGACCGAGCAGGTCACGGGCACCGACAACATCGCGGGCGGCTCGGTCTCGCTGGTGAGCGGCGCGAGCACCTCGACGCTCTCGAAGAACGGCGACGGCCTCGACGGCACGACGATCACCAAGTTCACCGACGCGGTGACCGGCGCGACGAGCGCGACCACCGCGGGCGGCGGCAACTTCAAGTTCACGATCTACGGCAACGAGGCCGCGCCGACCGTGAACGCGAACTACAAGAACTACGTGAACGCCGACGGCCCCGGCTCGCCGTACCACATCGTGCTCAACACGGACTCGACCGAGACCCTGACGCTCGGCAACGAGTTCGGCGCGGATGAGGCGGGCAAGACGGCGACTCTGACCTACTCCGTCGACGGCGCCACGTACGCCAAGACCGTGACGCTCGACGCGAGCGGCAAGATCACGCTGGTCTTCGCGCACGACAAGTCCGACGACAAGCTCGGCTTCAAGTTGTTGAAGGTCGAGACGCCGGACATGATCTCCAACGGCACGTTGCCGTCGGCCACGCTCGTGCCCCACGGCAGCAGCGCCGGCACCGTCCCGATGGTCTTCAAGGACAACGCGGTCAAGTACCACACCTAGGGTGCACTCCCGAAGCGGG
>DATNPP010000563.1:0-12286 GCA_036703175.1 Oscillatoriaceae cyanobacterium | reverse complement strand
GTGCGCAGCGAGTACGAGGCGACTTCGGGCGTCGCGAGAATGCGCGCCTCGACTTGCTTGAGCACGCGCGCCGTTTCGCTGAGCGAGGTGCCGGGATCGGTGTAGTAATCGAGCGTGACCGCCCCCTCGTCCATCTCGGGCAGAAAGCCGTTCGGCAAGGTCTTGTACAGCGTCGCGGCGCCCGCGAGCATCGCGACGGCCACCAGGCCGACGATCCAGCGCCTGGCGAAGAGCGTGCGCATCGTGCGCCGGTAGCCCCGCGCGATCGGGCCGTCGTTGCCGTGCTCCGGCACGCTCGAGGCCTTGACGAAGCGCCCGATGGCGAGCGGCACCACCAGCACGGCGAGCACCAGCGAGATCACCAGCGCGCAGGCCATCGTGAGCGAAAGCGACCGGAAGAACGCGCCCGTGACGCCCGTGAGGAATGCCAGGGGCAAGAATACGATCACCGAGCTCAGGCTCGAGCCGATGAACGGCTTCCACTGCTCGGCCAGCGCGCGGCGGGTGGCATCGAGCGGCGATTGGGCGCCGTGTTGCAGGTGGTGCACGATGTTTTCGACCATCACGATCGCGTCGTCCATCACCAGGCCCACGGCCGCGGCCATGCCGCCCAGGGTCATGATGTTGAAGCTCTCGTGCACGGCGGTCAGCAGAATCACGCTGATGGCGATCGTCAGCGGCACCGACACGACGGCGATGATGGTGATCGGCAGGCTACGTAGAAAGAGGTACAGCACGATCGCGCCGAGCACGACGCCCACGGCCATGCTGTCGCGCACGCTGCCCATGGAGCCTCTGACCAGGTCGGCCTGATCGTAGAACTTGCCGATCTTGAGCCCCGGCGGCAGTTTGTTCTTCATGCCGGCGAGCGCCTTTTCGATGCCCGCTTCGATGGCGACCGTGTTGCCGCCCGGTTGCTGAATCGCGTACAGAAGGACGGCCTCGTGCCGATCGGCCGTGATGTGGATCCATTGCGGCGCCGTCGAAGGCTTGACGGTCGCGACGTCCCCGACCGTGACGGGCACGCCGTGCACGCTCGTCACGACCGTGTTCGCGATCTGATCGAAGGTGTGGTAACGGCCGTCGACCAGCGTGAGATAGAGCTGGTAGTGCTGCTCGAGCTTGCCGACCGAGGCGATCTCGTTGGTGTCGGCGATCGCCTGCGTCACTTGCGGCAGGCTCAAGTGATAGGCCTGCAGCTTGGCGGGATTGACCTCCACCAGGGCTTCGCGATCCTCGCCGCCTTGAATTTGGAGATTCGCGACGCCCGGCACGCGCGTGAGCAGCGGGCGCATCACGAAGCGCGCAATGTTCTTGAGTTGCACCTGGTTCAACGTGTCCGAGGTGAGGCTGTAACCCACCACCGGGTACATCGAAGGCCGCATGCGCTTGATGTCCAGCGTCACACCGGCGGGCAGCTGGGTCTGAACCTGGTTCAGATCGCCCTGCACGAGCGTGAAGGTCTTGTCCATGTTCACGTGCCAGTCGAACGTGATGGAGAGATCGCACGCGCCGCGGCCGGTCGTCGAGGTGACGGCCTCGACGCCCGGAATCGCGTTCACGGCCTTTTCGAGCGGGCGCGTGACCTCGGCGACCATCTGGTCCGCCGGCATGTCGCCCGCATCCGCACTCACGACGATGTGCGGAAAGTCGACGTTCGGAAAGAGCGAGACCGGCAGGTTCTCGGCCAGCAGCACACCTGCGAGGGCGAGCAACATGGTCAAAAAGACGATCGCCTTCGCCTGCAGATGCCCCCAGCTCGCGAGCCGGGCGCCCGGATTGTCTTGGCTCATTGAGCCGCCCCCAGCGCCACGGCGGCCCCATCGGACAGCTCGTGCACGTTGGCGATCGCCACCTGTTCGCCGGGTTTGAGGCCGTCTCGAATCTCGACGTCGTTCTTGATCTTGTCTCCCAACGTGACCGCCCGTGCGTGGGCCTTCCCGTCCGCGATGACGTAGACGTCGGTCTCGCCGCCGTTGACCGCCACCGCGTCGTTCGGCACCAGAAGCCCCGGCTTGTCGCCCGTCACGATCGTGGCGCGCGCGAAGCTACCCGGCGCGGCGCTCGCCGGCACATGAGCGAGCGCGATGCGCACGCTGCCGCGCTGCGTCTGCGGGTCCAGCTGCGGATTGACGCCCACCACACGGCCGTCGACCGCCGTGCCGTCCGTCAGCTGCACGCTGGCCGCCATGCCGGCACGCACGTTCGCGAGCGCGTCCGGCGACAGGGCGACGTCCGCCCAGAGCTGGCTGGGGTTGCTCACCGCCGCCGCCTCGGCCTGCGGCGCGAGCACGCTGCCCGGCGTGAGGGGGCAGCTCGTGACGACGCCGCCGATCGGTGAAACCAGGTTCGTGTTCTGCAGGGCCAGCTGCGCGTCGCGCTGCTGAAGCGCCAGATCCGCCGAGGCCGCCTCGTAGGTGCTCTCGGCGGACTGGGCGGTCATCGCCGCGGCGACGCCGGCTTTGACGAGAGCCTCCTGGCGATCGCGCTCCTTGCGCGCCTGGCCGTAGGCGATTTGAGCCTTGGCGAGGTTCGCCGCGATCTGCGGATCCACTTGCAGCTGCACGAGCGCCTGACCCTTCGAGACGCGCTCGCCCGCATGAACGAGCACGGCCAGCACCTTGCCGCCTGTTTCCGAGGCGACCGAGGCCGTCGCGCCCGGCGGGGTTGCGAGGCTGCCGAAGCCCGTCACGATCACCGGCACGGACGCCTGTTGCACGGCGACGGTGTGCGTCGGCACGGTCGGCGCGGCATCGCTGTCGTCGTCGCCGGAAGCGGCGGCGTGGCAGCCGGCCGTGACGAGCACGAGCCCCAGCAGGATTGGCATCCATTTCATGGCAGCGTTTCTCCCATCGCCCATTTCAATCGCTCGATCGCGAGCGCCTCGTTCAGCCGTGCGTCGGCCTGCGCGCGCTGCGCGGAAGCGAGCGCCTGCTGGGCCAACTGAAAATCCAACGTCGATTGCGCGCCGAGCCGGTAGCCCTGCTCGGTCATTCCGGCCGCCCGGGCGGCCAGCGTGGCGCTCTTGTCGGCCAGGGCCACTTGTTGCACGGCGATCGCCATGTCCGAATCCGCGCTCGCGACGTCCGAGCGCACCCCGAGCGCCACGCTCGCCTCGTCGCGGGCGGCTTGCTGCGCCGTCAGCACGGCCGCCTGCGTCAGCGCGCCCAGGTGTCCGGCGTCGAAGAGCGGCATCGAGAGGTTCACGCCGGCATCCCAGCCCGCGTTGGCCGTGCTGAGCGCCGTGGCCGCGTCCCAGCCGGCAGCGCCGACGAGGCTCACTTGCGGCCAAAGGGCGGCGCGCGCGATGCGCACGTCGTCCTGGGCGGATTGCGTGCGCTCGCGCGCCGCGCGCAGATCCGGGCGCTGGGTGATGGCCAATGCCGTCAGCGCGGCCAGCGTGTCCGTCTGCGGCGCGAGCGCGGGCAACGGCGCGAGGGGCACCGCGGGGTCGAGGCCGGTGGTGGTGGCGAAGCCGGTGCGCGCCAGCGCCAGCGCGGCTTCGGCCTGCTTGACCGCCAGCTGGGCGTTGGCGACGCCGAGCGCGCTGTTGGTGGCGTCCAGTTCGGGCAGCGCACCCTTCTTGAATTGGGTGCGGCTCTCGCGATCGTGCGCGAGGGCCGTTTCGAGCTGCACGCGGGCGATCGCGAGCGCTTGCTCGGCCCGCAACACGCCGACGTAGTCGCTCACCACCTGCAACCGCAGCGCGTTGGCGGCCGCGGCGCCGTCGTCTTGCGCGGCCGCCAGCTGCGCCTGCTGGCGCGCCACCGTGGCCCTCAGCAATCCGCCCTCGAAGATCGGCTGAGTGAGGCCCAACTGGGCCACGGTCTCATTCGGCGCGTTGGCGGCGATGAAGGTCGGATTCTGATTCGCGTCCGCGCTGCTCTTGAGGTAGCTGCCCGTCACCGCGAGCTGCGGAAAGAAGGTCGCCCTGGCCGCGCGCAGTTCCTGCTCGGCGACCTGGCTCGCGAGCTCGGCCTTTTGATAGGTCGGGTTGGTCTCGAGCGCGCTCTGGACCGCCTGGTCGAGCGTGACGGGCGTGGCGGCGAGGGCCGGCGCTTGAAGGAGCAACAGGGTGGCGAGAAAGCTGTAACGACGCATGTAATCCTAATTCTACCCGTCGGCGGCGCGCGCCTTGCCGGTGCTCGCCTGCAAAGGCGCCGCACGGTCACTCGATCATTCTAGAAAGCGTTTATGAAAGTTTCGGGAATTTCGCGGCAGGCCGGGTTCCGCGTGCTAGACTCGGACCATGAGAGTGCTGATCGTGGAGGACGAGCGCGACCTCGCGACGGCGATCGCCACCGGCCTCAAGCGCCAGGGCTTCGCCGTGGATCTGGCGTTCGACGGCGAGCAGGGTCTTAGCCTGGCAAGCAGCGGCGCGTACGACGGCATCATCCTCGATCGTATGCTCCCGCGCATGGACGGCCTCGCCGTGTGCCGGGCGCTACGCCAGGCGGGCGCCAACGTGGGCATTTTGATGCTCACCGCCAAAGACACGGTCGACGATCGCGTCGAAGGCCTGAACGGCGGCGCCGACGACTATCTCGTCAAGCCGTTCGAGTTCAAGGAGCTGCTCGCCCGCACGCACGCCCTGACGCGGCGCCACACGTCGGAGAAGCGCAACGTGCTCACGGCCAAGGATCTGCGCGTCGATCTCGAAACCGCCGAGGTGACGCGCGCCGGCCAGCCCCTCGCGCTCAGCCGCAAGGAGTACATGTTGCTCGTCTATTTGCTTCGGCATCCGCGGCAGCTCATCACGCACGAGCGCCTCTGCACCCACGCGTGGGATCTGGAATCCGACGCCAACGCCGATCTGGTGCGCGCGCACATCAAGAACCTGCGCCGCAAGGTGGACACGGGCTTCGACGAGAAGCTGATCCACACGGTGCACGGCATGGGCTACCGGCTTGAACCGTAGCGTCTTCGCGCACCTGCGCCTGACGCTCGCGCTCTGGTACGCGAGCATCTTCTCGCTGGTGCTGCTGGCGTTCGTGGCGGGCGGCTATTTGCTGTTGGCGCACACGCTGGTGCATCAGGTCGACGAGGCCAATCGCCAGGAGGCCGCGACGCTCGCGCAGGAGCTGTCGCCGGGGCCCGACGGCCCGGCCGTCACGGCCGACTTTCGCGACGAGGTTGCCGAGGGCCGTACCTCCCGGGGCGTTTCGCTCGTCAACGTCTACGCGCGGGACGGGCGCCTCTTGCTCGCTTCTGATCGCCTGGTGGCGCCGGCGCCGGGCCGCCGCATCGCTGATGCGGTGATCGGCGGCCAGACGTTGCGCGTTTTGCGGCTGGGCTTGCCACAAGGCGGCACCCTGGTGGTGGGGCACGATCGCCGTGAAATCGACGCGGCGCAGGGGGCCTTCTTGCGTGACATGGCCTTCGCGGTGCCGCTCGCCTTGCTCGCCACGCTGCTGGCCGGCACGGCGCTCGCCGGCAAGGCGATTCGCCCCGTGCGCGAGGCCTTCGAGCAGCAACAGCGCTTTCTTGCCGACGCTTCGCACGAGCTGCGCACGCCGGTCTCGATTCTTCAGACGCAGACGGACGTCGCGCTCGAGGACCCGGAACCGCAGCTGCAGACGCTTCTCACGCAGATGCGCGCCGTCAATCGCACCGCGCGACGCATGGGACGCCTCGTGAGCGACCTGCTCTTTTTGGCGCGCGCCGACGCGGGGCTGCCGCTCGACAAACGCCTCTTCTCGCTCGGCGAGCTCGCTGAGGACATCGTGATCGACTTCGAGCCCCTGGCGCGCAAGAGCCGTGCCACGTTGCGATACGTGCCCGCCACCGAAGCGGTCGATGTGTGTGCCGATCCCGATCGCGTCACGCAGGTGTTGGTCGTGCTGATCGACAACGCGCTCAAATACGCGCCCGGTGGCCACGTCACGGTCCGCGTGACGGGCGATCGCCACCAGGCCGCGGTCTGTGTCGCCGACGACGGCCCGGGCGTCCCCGAGGCGGAGCGCTCACGCATATTCACCCGCTTCTACCGTCTCGACGAGGCCCGCTCGGCCGAAAGCCCGGGCGCCGGGCTGGGCCTGGCGATCGCCACGGCGATCGCCGAGGCCCACCACGGCAAGCTCACCCTGAGCAGCTCGGGGTCTCGGGGCGCCGAGTTCTGCTTGCATCTTCCCAGGTAATTCGTGTCACCCAACGCACCCACAAGGAGGAAACGATGAACCAACGAATCGCCGCCATGCTCGGCCTTGCGCTGACGCTGGTGACCGCCGGCGTCGCCGTCGCGGCTACGCCCGCCGGCCCGGCCAAAAATGCGGTCAGCAAGGTCTGGCACGTCGGCGGCGCCGGCGGCTGGGACTACGCGACGCTGAACGCGGCGGGCACGCGACTCTACTTGCCCCGCACGACGCACACCCAGGTGTTCGATACGAAGGACGGCCGCGTGGTCGCCGACATTCCCGGAAATCACCGTGCGCACGGTGTGGCGCTGGTATCCGGCGTGGGCCGCGGTTTCATCACCGATGGCGAGCAGGCCGTCGTGCAAATCTTCGATCTCGCAAACAACCGCCTGTTGGGCCAGGTCGGCGCGGCCAAGGACGCCGACGGCATCCTCTACGACCCCGCCAGCAAGCGCGTGCTGGTGATGTGCGGCGATTCGCGCGAGATGATTGCGATTCGGCCGGACGTCGATCCGCGTCACGGCAAGGCCGACACGGCGGTTCCGCTGGGCGGCTCGCCAGAGTCCGCGGCCGTCGACGGCAAGGGCCGCGCCTTCATTGACTTGGTGGACCAGGACCGCATCGCCGTGGTCGACACGCACACGATGAAGGTGATCGCGAATTGGCCGACCGGCGCCAAGACCCCGGTCGGCCTGGCGATCGATCCCACCGGCAGCACCCTCTTCGTCGGATGCCGCAGCGAGAAGATGGTCGTCATGAGCACGAAGGACGGCAAGGTGCTCGCCGACCTCCCAATCGGCAAGGGCGTGGACGCCTGCAGCTACGCAAACGGCACGGCTTACGCGAGCTGTGGCGACGGCACGCTGACGCTGGTGCGTGAGACGGCCCCCGGCAAGTTCGCGATCGCCGAACGTGTCACGACGTCGCCGGGCGCCCGCACGCTGGCGGTCGATGCGCACACGGGAACCGTCTACTTGCCGACCGCGCGGTTGCGGACGGTGCCGGGCAAACGGCGGCCGCAGCCGGTGCCCGGCACCTTCGAGGTCCTGGTCGTCAGTCCGAAATAGCCCAGGCCGCTTTCGGAGCCGGAGGGTTTGAAAGCGGACGGGTGCGCCTCAGCCCTGCAGGGTCTTGAGCGCGTCGAGCGCGGGGCCGTACTGCTGTTGCACCCAGGTCTGCATCTGGGTGTACTTGGCGTACGTCATCCACTGCTGCGCGCCCTGCTGGTAGGCGTTCAATCCGTTCGCGAAAAGCGTCAGTTGGGCCTTGGCGTTCGCCTTGTCGCCCTTCGCGAGATAGGCCATGCCCATGTCGCGGTGCAGGGTCACGGCGCGCAGGTCGCCCGCTGCGTAGGTCTTCGCGGCCTGCTCGAGGGTTTGGATGCCTTCGTCGAACGACTTCGGATCGCGCAGCAGCGTACGGCCGAGCAACACCTTGGCCGCCAAATTGCTCGGGTTCTCCTGCACGGCGTCCCGGAGAAGCGGCACCGCCTGCTGTGGCTGTTTGTCGGCGATCGCGCTCGCTTGGTCGTAGAGCAGATGGTCGCGATTGACCAGGCCGAGCACGTTGGACCAGCCGGTCTTTTGGTCGAAGGCCGTCTGGGTGTAGTCGTTGCCCGTAAACCCACCGTCCTTGAGATGCATGTGGCCGTCCGCCATCGGCTTCGCCGGCGCGCTCACCGAAAGGCCACGGGCGACGCCGCCTTCCTTGACGTTCTCGGCATGCGTGAGGATCACCGCGTCGTGCGCGGTGTCGACCCGACGCGTCGCGGCGGTCACCTGCGGATCCTTCACCGTCCCGCGAATCAGCTGCATCAACTCCTTGACGTCCCGGTTCTGGAAGTCGTCCGACTTTTCGTTGTAGAAGGGGCGGGCCTTGGTGAAGGCGGCGCGCAGCTTGGCGCGGAACGCCGGATCGTTGGCCCCCTTGCTCTGCAGGACGTCCGAGAGGTTCTTGAATGCGTCCGTATAGGCGCCCATCTTCGCGGGATCGAGCGAGACGCCCGTGAGCGTGTGGTTGTGCGTGTCGACGCTGCGCGGCTTCGAGCTTTTCATGATCGTGTCGAGCACGTCTTTGCCGCTCATGGTCGGGTTGGCCTGCAAGGCCTTGAGCAGCGCGTCTTGATGGATGCCCTCGGCGTACGTGATGTCCTCCGACCCGATCATGGTGTCGGCGACGCCCTTGTCCGCGGCCTCGACCGCGGCTTCGCTCGAGCCGCCGGTCATGCACATATCGAGAATCAGGCTGCGCAGCTTTTGGCCCGCAGGAAGACCGTCCGCGATCGCCTTGATCGTCGCCGGCCAGGTCATCATCTCGCCTTTCGCGTTCTGGCCCCAGCCCCAGGCGGCGCCGCCGTGATCGGCCAGAATGAGATCATGCGGACCGGTCGTCGCGCCGCCGGTGGCCCCGTAGAGATCGTTCTTGACGAAATTTTCCAGGCTCTTGGGGTTCGAGTTGTCCACGCCGGCGAGCTTCTGGTAGGGCACGCGGCCTTGCGCGTCGACTTCGCGAATCGTCGCCTTGTCGATCGGATCGCTGGTCTGCGCGACGAAGCCGACGTCTTTCAGCTTCGGGCCCACGCGCTGGGCGCGCATGCGCATCACCTGGCCGGTGCGCGAGAGGTTGTTGTCGAACACGCCGTACTCGCCGACCTTGGCCTGCTTGGCGCCGACCGAGGGCAGCTGGTCCACGAGCTCGGTGCCGCCGACGGCATGCTTCTCGTCGAACACCGACTTGCCGGCCTGCGCGAGAGGACCTTCCGGCGTCAGCAGCGACGGGTCGGCCAGCTCGGGGTGGGCGAACAAGGCGGGCGTCACCTTCGCGTCCCGCGCCGCTGCCGAGAACAGCGCCGCGTCGGGCGCGATCGCGCCTTCGCGCACGGCCTGATCCGCCGCGCCCTTGGCGCCCTGCGAAACACGGGTTTGCACCCAGTTCGCGAAATCCTTGCCGATCGAACTCTCGACGCCCAATCTCAATCTCCTGACAGTCTCTTAACAGGAGATTCATCGCCCCCGACGGCGCGAAAGTTTCTTAACGCATCGCTAAGCTTCCACTAAACCCGTCTTGGCCTCGCCGCGCCCAGGCGCGCCGGTCCGCGCTTCGTGGCGCGGCCAGAAGACCCAGGCGATCGCCATCGTGACGATTTGCAGCGCGCCGACCAGCAGCACGCAGGAAAACCATCCGCCGGATTGCCAGAAAACGCCGGGCAAGGCCCCGCCGACGCTGCCGCCGAGGTAGTAGAACGTGAGATACAGCCCGCTCGCGAGCGAATGACGCGGCCCCGCGGCCATTCCCAGGCTGCTGGTCGCCGCGGACTGGCAGACGAAGACGCCCGAGGCGCACACCGCCAAGCCGGTCACGACGGCCCACAGTGGCGGCGCGAGCGTCAGCAACACACCCGCGAGCGCGGTGGCGGTCGCGCCGAAGAACACCAGGCGATAGCCGAAGCGATCGATCAACTTGCCGGCCTGCGGCGTGACGACGACGCCGAGCAGGTAAACGGCGAAGATGCTCGCGAGCGCGCCGGAGCCGAGGTTATAGGGCGCGGCGGCCAGATGGAAGTTCACGTAGGTGAACATCGCCACCTGCACGAAGAGCGTGTTGAAGCCCGCGGCGAAGATCGCGAGCAGCATCGGCGTGCGCAGCATCGGCCACCACTGCTTCATGCCGGCGAGGCCCAGATGGGGCGGCCGCTCCCGATGCGCGTGGGGCAGTTTCCATAGCACGAGGATCGCGCCGACGAGGCCCAGCGCGCCGAGCAGCGCGTACGACGGCGCCCAGCCGAGTTGCTGCGCGAAGCCGCCCGTCAAGGCGCGGCCCGTGTAGCCGCCGAGCACGTTGCCGGTCACGAAGGCGGCCGTGGTCGAGCCGACGCGACCCGCCGGCACGGACTCCTTGATGTAACTCAGGGTCGCCACGTAGGCCAGCGGCACGAAGAGCCCCTGGGCGAAGCGCCAGAATTCGAGCGTCTGCAGGCTCGTCGCCGTTGCGGCGAGCAGCCCCGTGACGGCGAGGGCGAACAGCGCGACGACAATCGTGTGCCGGCGATGCCAGCGATCGATGGCGATGCCCACGAAGGGGGCGGCCAGCGCGACGGCGATCGTCGCGGCACTCACCGTGAGGCTCACCTGGCCGGCGCTGGCGTGAAAGAGGTGGCGAAAATAAGGCAGCAACGATTGCACGGCGTAGACGCCGAGGAAGATGCAGAAGCCGACGCCGCCCAGCAACCAGGGCAGGACGCGCGCGGCGTGCGAGTCGTTTTCTTGCGGGTTCGGTATTGAGGCCATGGCGGATGCCGGCTCCTTCGGGGGGTTCGCTCTGTGTCCATGGTCGCATCGCGGGATTGATTCGTCCAATACTTAGTTCTTGCTCAATTAATAGTTTTTTTCTATTATTGGCGCATGGAAAACCGCCAGTTGCGCTACTTCGTCGCGGTCGCCGAGACCCTCCACTTCGGGCGTGCGGCCGAACGGCTGCACCTCGCGCAGCCGTCGCTGAGCCATCAGATCCTCGCGCTGGAGCACGAACTGGGCGTGTCGCTTCTTCGGCGGACCAAGCGGCGCGTCGAGCTGACGGCCGCGGGCGAGCGGCTTCTGGACGAGGCCTACAAGATTCTCGAACAGACCGATCGGGCCGTGGCGCTCGCGCGTCAGGCCGGACGGGGCGAAATCGGCTCGCTGCGCGTCGGATTTCTCAGCTCGGTCGCTTACGGCAATCTGCCGCGGTTGCTGCGGGCGTTTCAGGAGCGATCGCCCGGCATCCACCTCGAACTGCGCGAGCTCACCACGCCGGATCTGCAGCGCGCGCTCGAGACGGGCGAAGTGGACGTCGGCTTCTTTCGCCTCGACGCGAGCAGCGCGCTGCTCGAAGCGACGCCCGGGCTATCCTGGCAGCGGATGCAACGCGATCCGTACGTGATCGCGCTGCCCGAGGATCATCCGCTGGCGGCGCGGCCGGCGATCGCCCTCGGCGCCCTCGCGCAAGAGCGCTTCGTGCTCTTTCCGCGCCGACTGAACCCCGGCTTGCACGACCTCATCACCCGGCACTGTCGCGAGGCCGGTTTCGAGCCGCGCATCACGCAGGAGGCCACGCTGATGCAGACGCTGATCGCGCTGGTGGCCGCGGGGCTCGGCGTCACCTTCGCGCCGACCTCGATGCAGGTGCTGCGGCTCGAGGGCGTCTGCTACCGGCCGCTCGAGGCGCCGGGCATCGAAGCCTTCGAGATGGCCGCCTGGAGGCGGGACGACGACTCGCCCGCCCTTCAGGCCTTTCGCGAAATGTTGCGCGAGTTGGCGACGTAGTTACGCTTCGCCGTGCAGGCCGAGCGAGTTGCCGTCCGGATCGAGAATCTCGGCCCAGGCGCCCCAGGGTTCCTTGCGCGGCTCGACGTCGAAGGGCACGCCGCGGCGCTTGAGCTCGGCGCAGGTCTCCTCGAAGGCGGCCACCTCGAACACGGCGCCGAAGCCCTGGCCGATGCGCTCGGGCGCGAACGCCGGATTGCCCTGCGAGATGAGCGTCAAGCGCGTGTTGCCGCCGGGAGGCGTCAACTCGACCCAGCGCGCACCGGGCCCCATGGGGGCGTCGGTCGTCTTGGCGAAGCCGAGCGTGTTCGTGTAGAAGTCGATCGCCTGGTCGACGTCCCGCGTCTGGATTTCGACGAAGGCGACGTGCGAGATACCGGTCTTGACGGTGGTTTGCGACATTTCGGCTCCTTGCGGGTCGGGGTACGCCCATGGCATACCTCGCTTGCCCGCGCGGCTAACCTAGGCGCGCAAATGTCGCGCCATCATCGCCTGCGCGTCGCGCATGATGCGGGCGTACGTCTTGATCTTCGGATCTTCGGAGGAATCCAACCCCGATTGCACCAACGTGGCGACGGCCAGCTCGACCGCCCGCATCTGGGCGCCGGTGAAGAGCTGGCACTCCGCGAGCCCCAACTCTTGAAGCGCGGTCTGAATGATCGGGTGATCCGGGCCGGCGTTGGCGAAGTGGCTGAGGTAAATCAGAAACGCGTCACGCGGCATGCCCTTTTCGGGCGCAAGGTTCGACATGGGCGCTCCTATGGGGACGTATAGAGCACGGGCAACAGGTCGTCGCGCAGGGCCTCGACCATCGGAGCGAGCTCCTCGGCCGCAGCGCGATCCGCCGGATTG
>DATNPP010000522.1:0-2393 GCA_036703175.1 Oscillatoriaceae cyanobacterium | reverse complement strand
TGCAGTCCGCCTTGCAAGGCCGTCGTGGCGCCGAGGCCGACGTCGCCCTTTTGCGCGAGCTCCTCGCCCTGCGCGACGGTGCCCATGCCGCCCACCATCGTGAAGACGGCTCCGGCCTTGTCCATGTGATCCTGCACGGTTTTCAGCCGTGCGGCCTGGCCTTCGTCGACCATGCCCAGGTGCGCCTTGAGGGCGGTCGTGACGTTCTGCAGCTCGTTCTTGACGCCCTTGGCGGTGCCCGTGAGCTCGGCGCCGATGTCCGGGGCCTCGCCCCAGGGCAGCTGGCCATACTCGGCGTTGCCCGCACCGCCGATGGGATTGCCGCCGGCGGTCACGCCCGTGTCCACGTTCGGCGGCGCGCCGCCGCCGATAGGCTCGGCCGGCACGGCAGGCGCGGCCGGCGGTTGCGGCGGCTGCACGGGCGTCGGCTGCGTCAGGCGACGCAGCGCATCCTCGGACAGGCGGCCCGTTCCCAGTTGGCGATCGCCGATCGGCATGTTCACTCCTCCAGCTCAGCAAGACGTTCGAAACGCGTGCGTTATGAGACCTATGCCCCGCCTCTGGCCGATGCTTGCGGGATTTGACAGGCATTTAACAAGCATTTGACAGTTCCGCGAGCCGCGAGGAGATTTCGTGCATTTCGACCAATTCCTCGGCCGCCCGGTGTGCTTTAAGATCAGCGGCGCCAAAGGAGGCCCGCATGAATATCGACCGCTTGCTAGCCCAGTGGGCCCAACGCCAACGTGAGCGCCAGGATCTGCCGCTGCGCGTGCGCACCTGGAACGGCCGCGACGTGAATCTCGGCGCGGAGGCGCGCCTCACCGTCACGCTCAACGGACCGGGGGCATTGCGTCATCTGGTGGGCATGAACCTCGGCGGATTGGCCGCGGCGTATATCGAGGGCGATCTCGACCTCGAGGGCTCCGTCTGGGACGCGATGGCCCTGGCCTCGCAAATGACGGCCGACGCGCCGCCGTCGCGGCCGCGCTGGCGATTGCCGCGCGCGCACAGTCGCCGCGTGGACGCCGAGGCGATCCGCTATCACTACGACGTCTCGAACGACTTCTATGGGCTGTGGCTGGATCGCAACATGGTCTATTCCTGCGGCTACTTTCGCACCGGCCACGAGGACATCCACCAGGCGCAGGAGCAAAAGCTGGACCACATTTGCCGCAAGCTGATGCTCAAGCCGGGCGATCGCCTCCTGGACATCGGATGCGGCTGGGGCGGCTTGATCCGCTGGGCGACGAAGAACTACGGCGTGCGCGCCACCGGCATCACGCTCAGCCGCAATCAGCACGAGTACGCGCGCGAGCGCATCGCGTCCGAGGGGCTCGCCGATCGTTGCGAGGTGCTCTTTTGCGACTACCGCGACCTGCCCGGCGAAGGCGTCTACGACAAGATCGCGAGCGTGGGCATGTTCGAGCACGTCGGCCTCAAGAACCTGCCCGTCTACTTCGGCACGGCGCGGCGGCTGCTCAAAGAGGGCGGCTTGATGCTCAATCACGGCATCACCAATCCCGAGTCCGTGCGCAGCGCCAAGGGGCTCGACGCGGGCGACTTCATCGATCGCTACGTCTTTCCGCACGGCGAACTGCCGAGCATCAGCCGCACGGTGCAGGAAATGGGGCGCGAGGACCTCGAGGTGGCCGACGTCGAGTGCCTGCGCAGTCACTACGCGCAGACGCTGATGCACTGGGTCATGCGCCTCGAGGCGAACGCCGAGCGCGCCCGCGCGATCGCCGGCGAGAAGCGTTACCGCATCTGGCGCCTCTATATGGCGGCCTGCGCGCAGAACTTCGCGCAGGGCGGCGTGACGATTCATCAGGTGCTCTCGAGCAAGCAAACCGGGCACGGACTGAGCAGCCTGCCCTGGACGCGGGCGCATCTGTACCATGCCGAAGCGCCGCGCGATCCCGCGCAACTGCGTGATCCCGAAAGCCTGCGCGTGCCCGCGCAGCAATCCGGAGGTTTGTGATGCCCCACGGTTTCATGTTAGAACAGGCCATGCAATCTCGCTGGAACGACACCGAGGCCGCCGCTTTCGCGAACGATCCGCTCGCGTTGCGCGTCTACACCTCGCGCCTTTTGGGCGCCGAGCCCTCCCTCGTGCTGCACGGCGGCGGCAACACCTCGGTGAAGCTGCGCCGGCCGAACCTCTTCGGCGAGCCGGAGGACCTGCTGCTCGTCAAGGGCAGCGGCTGGGATCTCGCCACGATCGAGGCGGGCGGCTTCGCGCCGGTCAAGCTCGATTTGTTGCTGCGCCTCGCGACGCTCGAGCAGCTGACGGACACGGACATGGTGCGCGCGCAGAAATCCGCCATGACCGACCCCGGCGCGCCGAATCCCTCGGTCGAGGCGATTCTTCACGCGCTCATTCCGTATCGCTACGT